>JAGSGK010000137.1 GCA_023955215.1 Paracoccaceae bacterium | reverse complement strand
GGGGCAATGGGCTTTGGGAAATCCAAGGCTAAGATGCTCACTGAAAAAGAAGGTCGCGTGACCTTTGATGATGTGGCAGGCATTGATGAAGCCAAGGAAGAGCTTGAAGAGATCGTTGAATTCTTGCGCAACCCGCAGAAATTTTCGCGTCTTGGCGGTAAAATTCCAAAAGGTGCTTTGCTAGAGGGCCCTCCGGGTACCGGTAAGACGCTTTTGGCTCGTGCCATTGCAGGCGAAGCTGGTGTTCCATTCTTCACCATTTCCGGTTCTGACTTTGTTGAGATGTTCGTTGGCGTGGGTGCATCGCGTGTGCGCGACATGTTTGAACAAGCCAAAAAGAACGCACCGTGCATCGTGTTTATCGATGAGATCGATGCGGTTGGTCGTGCACGTGGCGCTGGCCACGGTGGTGGCAACGATGAGCGTGAGCAAACGTTGAACCAATTGCTGGTTGAGATGGATGGTTTTGAATCCAACGAAGGCGTCATCATCATCGCGGCGACAAACCGCAAAGATGTTTTGGACCCTGCATTGCTGCGTCCAGGTCGTTTTGACCGTCAGGTGACTGTTGGCAATCCTGACATCAAAGGTCGTGAAAAGATTTTGGGCGTTCATGCGCGTAAATCGCCACTTGGTCCTGACGTAGATCTGCGCATCATTGCGCGTGGTACGCCGGGTTTCTCTGGTGCTGATTTGGCGAACCTTGTGAATGAGGCGGCATTGACTGCTGCGCGTGTCGGTCGCCGTTTCGTTGCGATGGATGATTTTGAGTCCGCCAAAGATAAGATCATGATGGGGGCCGAGCGCCGCAGCATGGTTATGACGCCAGAACAAAAAGAGATGACTGCCTATCACGAAGCTGGTCACGCATTGGTTGGGATGACATTGCCGAAATGTGATCCTGTTTATAAGGCCACGATCATTCCACGCGGCGGTGCCTTGGGCATGGTGATGAGCCTTCCAGAAATGGATCGCCTGAACATGTTCAAAGACGAATGCCACCAGCGTTTGGCGATGACCATGGCGGGTAAAGCGGCAGAGATCCACAAATATGGTCCAGATTCTGTGTCCAATGGTCCAGCTGGCGATATCATGCAGGCCTCTTCATTGGCCCGTGCGATGGTTCTGCGTTGGGGTATGTCGGACAAGGTCGGTAACATCGACTATTCAGAAGCTGCTGAAGGCTATTCTGGTCGTACAGGCGGTTTCTCTGTCTCCGCCAACACCAAAGAGATGATCGAAGAAGAAGTTCAGAAGTTTATCCAAGACGGATATGACTGGGCTTTGAAAATCATCCAAGAAAAAGAAGTTGAGTTCGAACGCATGGCTCAAGGTCTGCTTGAATATGAAACTTTGACCGGTGAAGAAATCAAACGCGTGATTGCGGGTGAATTGCCAAATGAGCCAGAAGATGGCGATGACGATGTGGCAAACAAAGCTGCACCAAGTGTCACAGCGATCCCCAAGGCAAAAACAAAGGCCAAGGCGAAGAAGGCACCATCAACGGATGATGGCGATACCGAGCCAACACCTTCCTGATCACAGTTATTGATCTAGAATGTACAAAAAAATCATGGGCCCTGCTATATGCGGGGCCTTTTCTTCTTTGCTATGCTTGCTTCAACAGATCGCTTTAGGAGTTCCCGATGCCAGCACTTATGCCAACTGAATATACGGCCCGCATAACGTGGCTGGGCCGAGTTGTGGCCGATAGTGGTACCATGCGCTCAGAACCCTTGAATGAAGCTATGGCAGTGTTTGGCGGATTCGCAGGTGAGGCGCATTTTGGTGTCACGCGTCCGTCGTGTGTGCGAGTAAAGTCGCAGCATGTGCAAGGTACTACAATCAACAACGTTCGCCAGCTTAGCGTCATGTCTGCTGAAGAGATTGCACAGATTGCTGAAAAGATGGGCCTTGAGGATATTGACCCCACATTGCTTGGTGCTTCTTTGATCCTTGAGGGGATCGCTGATTTCACGCATGTTCCGCCGTCTTCACGCTTACAATCAGACACAACGGGCGCGACACTGATGATTGATATGGAGAACCGTCCTTGTGTTTTACCAGGTCGCGAGATTGAGATGGAACACGAAGGGTTTGGCGCAAAATTCAAACCCGCTGCTGTTGGTCGACGCGGTGTAACAGCATCTGTTGAGCGTGAGGGGATGTTGAAAGTGGGCGATGTTATGCGTTTGCATATTCCTGACCAGCGGGCTTGGTCCCCTTTAGGTGGGCTTTTCGATACCTAGCCTAAACAGTTCAGCCTTGCCACTTTGGATTGTGGCGGGTTTGATGTGATTATGACTGACTTAAATTACAGCTCCGCCCTCGCTTTGTCCGCTTTTATAAAATCAGGTGAATTATCCATCCCTGAGTTGATGCAATCGACTCTGGATCGGATCGATGACGTGAATGGCACGGTAAATGCTATCGTTTCCTTGGGCGAACACGATGCGTTATTGGCGCAGGCACAAGCCGCGCAATCTGCACCGCGAAAAGGGTGGCTTCATGGTATCCCGATTGCAATCAAGGATTTGGCGAATGCTAAAGGTTTCGTCACAACAATGGGATCGCCATTGTTTGCGGGCGAAGTCGCACCAAAGGATGACATTGTAGTTGACCGACTAAAAACTGCGGGTGCTATTGTTATCGGAAAAACCAATACGCCAGAGTTTGGTTTGGGCAGCCACACATTCAACCCTGTTTTTGGCGCGACAAAGAACCCCTATGATCAAACGTGTTCTGCTGGTGGTTCCTCTGGCGGCGCCGCGGCGGCATTGGCGTGTGGTATGATCAGCGTCGCCGACGGGTCTGATATGATGGGATCACTGCGCAACCCTGCGGCGTGGAACAACGTTTATGGGATGCGCCCTACATTTGGGTTGGTACCGTCAGAACCTAAAGGGGACACCTTCTTGCATCATTTGGCGACCAATGGTCCGATGGCGCGCAATCCCTCGGATTTAGCCGCGTTGCTGGACACGATGTCTGGTAGTGATCCGCGTCAACCAATGGGCTTTGATCAAGGCACCACGCTTCCCGCTCTCAAGGTAAATTTTTCTGGCGCAAGCGTTGGATGGCTTGGTGATTGGGGCGGTGCGTTGCAATATGAAGAAGGCATTGATGCTCTGGCCCAAACTGCATTGGCGCAGATGGGTGATTTGGGTTGGAACGTTTCTGAGGTCCCCGCCCCGTTTTCAGCGGCTGCGATCTGGGACAGCTGGATCACATTGCGCAGCTTTGCTGTGGGGGCAGGCATGGCAGGTCTATATGACGACCCTGCCACACGTGGAAAACTGAAACCTGCTGCCATTTATGAGATTGAGCGGGGCATCGCGATGTCGGCGCTGGATGTACACAAGGCAAGCGAGATCCGGTCGGATTGGTTCTTGCGCGCCAGTGAGTTGTTTGAGGCCTATGACGTTCTGGTACTGCCGTCTGCTCAAGTGTGGCCGTTTGATGTGAACCTTGTGAACCCAGCGACCATCAACGGACAACAGATGGACACTTATCATCGCTGGATGGAAGTTGTAATTGCGCCGGGGCTATTGGGTCTGCCTGTCGTCAATGTACCTATTGGATTTGGTGGACCTAACGATATGCCGATGGGTCTGCAATTTATCGGTAAGCGTGGATCAGATGCTAAACTGCTTCGTATGGCGCAAACTTGGCATGAGGCGACCTTGTGGCCAGAAAAACGGCCACCTGCGTTCTAGTCGTGTGAGGGTTCCCGCCCATGGGCTGCAAGGCGCTCGCGAAGCGTGTTAGCATCCTTGTCGCCGCGTTCTAATGCGAAAACATAGGCATGCGTTAGATAGAAGCAGGCGGCGTCGATATCGTCCGTGTGGTCTGCTGCTTGCGTGTAGAGAGACACCAAGGCGGCGGTATCGTTTGCATCATGGGCCTCTAGCAGCTGGCGGTCTAGCGATTTCACTCAGCGGCCATTTTCGCATTTCTATGGGTTTGAAGCTTTGAGGCGACCCAGTCGTGGAACAGGTGCGTTGGACCGTCCATCGCTGGTGAAAAGCGGCCACCATCGAATTGCGGAGCATGACGACCACGTTGCATTCCCTCAACAACAAAAACATCTTCGTTGAAGATCAGTTTCCATTGCTCTGTGTTTTGTGCACGAAGGTTGGAATCCGTTTTGGGTGCGGCGTAATAGAGGTGGATATTCTCAATCGTTTTTTCAGGCCCTTCAGGCGTCAGGACGATTGCGAATGTGTGGTCGCGGTGAACACCCATTAAAACATTCGGAAAGACCGAAATGTACTCAGCTGCAGTGTCCCACTTGTCATCTATGCCTCCAAAGTCTGGAAAACTATTCCCAGCGTCGTCTCTGAGTTGACGATAAACCCATGTGCCTTGACCTGAATACTTTTCAGGAACTTCGATGTGGTAATGATCTTCAAGCCGTGAATAGCTGTTCAGGCCGGGGTGAATCCACGGCAGATGATAGCTCTCGCAGTAGTTCTCGACCGCCAGCTTCCAGTTGCAATCAAGGGTGAGCTGAAAGGTACTGTCTTCGCCGCCGTGAAACAGTGGTTTGTCAAAATCAGCCCACTGGGTGACCAGTTCGGCATTGGCATCTACAAATTCTGGCGCATCGCCTGAAATGTTGATCCAGACCACATCCATCCAAACGTAGCAGCGAATCTCGATCAAGCCCAACAAAGCACGATCAATTCCGTCGTGGGTATTCTGACCCGGTCCGCCAACATGTGGCGTGCTGACCAAGCGGCCCTCGGTCGAATAACACCAGCTGTGGTATGGGCAGCGAATTGCCCCCTCAATCTTGCGGGGTTCCTCGACTAAAATCATGCCACGATGGCGGCAGGTGTTTTGAAACACGCGTACTTTGCCTGTTTTGTCGCGTAGCAAAAGGAGGGGTATACCTAAAAAAGTATGTGGAACCGCATCGCCGATTTCTGGCACTTCGGCCCCAACCCCAAGACCAGCCCAACCAGAAAACAGCACTGCGTGCTTTTCCTCGTCGTAAATGGATGGATCGATGTAGTGCGCATTAGGAAGGCCGTGTGCCTCATGAATCGGGCGACGCACGGCGTCGACATCGGTTACATGATCCATCTAACTCTCCCTCACAATGATGAGTTTAAGCTAGGGATGCGTGGGGCATGTTGCTTGTGCAGCAGCGACCTGACTTTGCTACATGCGACACATGCGGATTTTGGGATTACCGGAATGGATCGTTCGGTTGGAGCAGTCGTTGATGAAAGGCGCTGAGATCGCCAATGCTGCAATAGCCAGCATTGGCAGCAACTTGGCGCGCGCGACCTAGGTCACTGCCGAGATGTTCATACACTAAGCGAGTGGCACGGTCGCCCATCATTGATTCACGGACTGTACGGGTCACATAACCGACCCAAAAATTGTTCTCAAAGGACGCGACACGATGGAGGTAGTTGAATGAGGATGTCATTGAGTTACGTCGCGAAACGAAGGCGGCGATTCCCTCTTCTTGTTGCAAAATAAGACCACGAAATTCACGCGCTCGATGGTTAATAGTTAGACCTTGTGCATCCATTGCTTCCCTTGGCTCATAACCACGAATAAAGGTACTGCCTTTGTCCCTTTTGACAAATACAAGCCCGCGTACAAATTGGTCAGCATCAAGAAAGCCGCGGCGGGAAAAGCTATAAAATCCGTTGGGGAATATGTCTTCGGGTAAGTTGCGTGTTCCAGTTCCTACAAAGTCGGTAAGGAAATCACCGGAAACGGGGTCCGAAGCCGCACGTATGCGATCCACTGGTTCCAGTAAAACGCGGGCGTCGATTTCAAAAAAAGAACAAATGCGTGCGAGAACATCTGGGCGAGGAAAGCTCTCGCCTGAGAGATATCTGTTGAATTGGGTGCGGTTGATGCCAAGCCGGCGCGAGAGTTCCGAAATCGACGGATACCCTTTTGCCAGACTGCAAAGGTTCTCGCCAAACATGCGGCGCAATTCAGATGGTTTCTTGAGTGGGACGGTCATTTCGTTCCTCGTAAGTTGATTTGGCTTCCCTTCGGAAGTTCTGCGTTCGCATACAATGCGCAATTACGGGTACGTGATCTTAACAGCGTCAGAGTTGAGGCTCTTTAGCATCACAATGATGCTGATGTGGACACAAAATACAATCTGAAGTTGCGAGCCTTGATGTGTTCACACGTCGAATAATTCTGTTGAATGAGGTAAATGGAGGGTAAAAATAATGATTGGTGTTATCATCTGGAGCGACCCAGCAGAACGAAAAGCAGTCGTTTGGTGTGAAGATCAGGGGGATTTGGCTTTTTTGAAGCCTAGTGCTGAATCACTTGAGGATAGCGCTAGCTTGGCAGCCGGAGACATTATCGAGTTCGATGTAAAACTCGAAGATGGTTTCCGTCTTGTGACGAACCATGCATTAGTCGATTGCTACCAAACACGTGACCTCGCAGCAGAGATCAAGCGTGCAGGACGGGTTGCAGTATCCTCTGCGATCAAACCGGTGTTGGTGGATTGCCGGGGGGTAGCGTGCTGAATTTTTCAGCCGCCTCGTGATAGGGCGGCTACACCAGTTCTCGCAACTTCGACCAAACCCAGTGGACGCATAAGATCTGCAAATGCATCGATCTTTTCAGGTGCGCCCGTAATTTCAAACACAAAGCTGTTTAGTGTGCTGTCTACAACGTTTGCGCGGAAAATGTCGGCTAGACGCAACGCTTCGACGCGTTTTTCTCCGTCACCGGCAACCTTAAACATTGCCAACTCACGCTCAACTGAAGGTCCCTCAACAGTCAGATCGTGCACTTCGTGAACAGTAACGATACGGCCCAATTGTGCTTTGATCTGTTCAATCACTTGTGGCGTGCCAGTGGTGACGATTGTGATGCGCGACAGCTTACCTTCGTGATCAACCTCAGCAACTGTAAGGCTTTCGATATTGTAGCCACGTCCCGCAAAGAGACCGATAACACGCGCTAAAACGCCGGGTTCGTTTTCGACCATGACAGCCAGTGTGTGGCGCTCAACGATGTCAGAAAAATTTGGGCGCAGGTTATATGCGGACTTGGCAGAAGTGCCTTTTTTCAGGTTGAGGTCAGACATATTGAATTCCATTCGTCAAATTAGCTCGGTTCGCGATTGAACCATTGAAAGTGGGCAGCTGGAGCACCTGATGTGGTGCCCCTTGCACATTAGACCAGAACTGATCCTTTGGCATCGATGGCACCTTGGGTGTCAGCATCGCCAAGCAGCATTTCGTTATGCGCTTTGCCCGATGGGATCATCGGGAAGCAGTTCTCGTGCTTTTCAACCAAGCAGTCAAACAAGACTGGACCGTCGTGGTTCAGCATCTCCATGATTGCTTCATCCAGATCATCAGGGTCAGAACACAAGATACCTTTGGCACCAAACGCCTCGGCTAACTTTACGAAGTCAGGCAAAGATTCAGACCAGCTGGATGAATAGCGTTCACCGTGCAGCAATTCCTGCCATTGGCGCACCATTCCTAAACGTTCGTTGTTCAGGATGAATTGCTTGACGGGTAGGTTGTATTGCATTGCTGTTCCCAGCTCTTGCATGTTCATCAACCAGCTTGCTTCACCAGCGACGTTGATCACCAAGGATTCTGGGTGGCCCATCTGAACGCCAATAGATGCAGGGAAGCCGTAACCCATTGTGCCTAAGCCACCTGAAGTCATCCAACGGTTAGGATCTTCAAAGCCCAAGTATTGCGCAGCCCACATTTGGTGTTGGCCAACTTCGGTTGTGATGTAGCGGTCGTGGTTCTTGGTCAAAGCTTCAAGGCGCGACAGTGCGTACTGTGGTTTGATTACTTTGCCTTGCTGTGTGAATTTCAAGCATTCGATTGC
>JAGSGK010000288.1 GCA_023955215.1 Paracoccaceae bacterium | reverse complement strand
ACCGGGCTCTTAAATCTGATTGCACCGATTGCCCATTAAAAGCCAAATGCTGCCCAAAATCAGAGACGCGCGCGATCCACCGCGAGAAATATGAAATCGTCCGAGAATTTGCCCGTCAATGTACCGCATCAGACTTCAATCAAACCGCACAGAACCGCCGAAAGAAAGTCGAGATGCTCTTCGCCCACCTCAAACGCATCCTTGGCTTGGCCAGGCTCCGATTGCGCGGCCCATACGGCGTCCAAGATGAATTTACCCTCGCAGCAATCGCCCAAAACCTTCGGAAACTCGCAAAACTCAAGCCGTTGGTGCCCGCCACAGGCTAACATCGTGGTCGACACACAGACGTCCAAGTAAAATCAATGCGATAACCCACTTCGAAAGGCTGAAACCAACGAGTTTTTCAACACAATCAGCCCATACCGGAAGTGCTAAAATCCTGCTGCATGCGCTCGCAGCAAGATTGCCGCAGCAGAGCCACGAAGACACGTCCTTCCGCCCAGCGGAGATTGCGGTCATTCACGCAAATTGCAGCAATTATGAAACCATAGGATCACGAAACGCAGACATTTCTGTCCTTTTCTGGAGCGCCCTCAATGACTGGTTCTTGCGGTTCGTTATGCCGTTTATTTTCGTGATGGATCAACTGAAGAACATTCGACTAATACTGGTGAAATCAAATCTTGGAAGAGACAGTGCCCGCCGCTTTGCGGATAAGTATTTCTCTCAAAGCGCATGTTGCGAGAAAACCTTTACTTGTAGTGCGGCCAAGTGTCGGCAAGGCGGTAGCCTTCGGGCCACGGATCGCTTGGGTCCAACATGTGTTGGTGTGTCCCCGTGACCCAGCCGCGACCGCGAATCTCGGGCCTAATTGCTGGGGTTTCCCCGACTTTTGTTTCGCCCAAGATTTTACCGTGGAATTCCGACCCAATGATCGAGATGCCTGTTAGGCGGTCTCCAACGGCCATCTCACCCTTTGCATGAAGCAGCGCCATACGCGCTGAGACGGCGGTTCCTGTCGGTGAGCGATCCAGCTTTCCCGGTTGGATGGAGACGATCGATTTCGCCTGAAGCCCGTCTTCACCGCGTTGCAACGCACCGGCAAATAAACAGAAAGAATGGTGTCTCCAGTCTGGATTAAGCGGGTGATCAAAGCCCAATTGGTCGTTTGCAGCATTTGTGATTTTCACGCCAAGTTCAGCGAGGGTTTGTGCCTCGTCGGCTTCCAGCGAAAGCCCGAGTGACGCCTGATCAACCACGACAAAACTGTCACCGCCAAACGCAGTGTCAACCATGACGGTTCCGAGGCCTTCAATTTCCAGAGGCACGCCCATCAGGCCAGCAAATGAGGGCAGGTTTTCAACTTCGATCCATTCGGCTTTGCCATTGGCGCAATACGCCCGAACGCGCACAAGACCGCCCGGGGCTTCAAGGACCATTTCCGTAACGGGCTCTTGCATCGGGATAATGCCTGTATCCAGCAAGACAGTAGATACACAAATCGAGTTTGAGCCGGACATTGGCGGTGTGTCCTCGGGTTCCATGATGATCCAAGCCGCCTGAGCCTCTGGATGCTTGGGCGGTACCAACAGGTTCACATGGCGAAACACGCCGCCGCGGGGTTCATTGAGCATGAAGCTGCGAAGCACGTCATCCTTGGCAATCCACTTGCGTTGTTCCCAGATGCTTTCGCCTGGCGGTGGGGTGACTCCGCCAACAATCACGTCCCCAACTTCGCCCTCAGCATGACAAGAAACTGTGTGGATGACTTTTGTGCTACGCATGCTTGGACCTTAACGAATGTTGGACAGGAATTTTTGTAGGTGTTCGGATTTGGGGGATCCAAAGATGTTCTCTGGCGTGTCAATTTCTTCAATAACGCCCTGATTAAAAAACGCCACACGGTCAGACACATCGCGTGCGAAGCTCATCTCATGGGTGACGCAGATCATGGTCATACCCTCTTCGGCCAGCAGGCGCATTGTATCCAGCACCTCGCCCACCAGTTCAGGATCAAGGGCTGATGTTGCCTCGTCAAAGAGCATGTAATCGGGTTCCATCGCCAATGCACGGGCAATCGCAAGGCGTTGTTGTTGGCCGCCGGACAAAGCACTTGGGTAGACGTGTAGCTTATCACCCAACCCGACATGCTCCAGTTGTTTGGCGGCGATGTCGCGGGCCTCTGCCTTTGATTTGCCTTTGACGATTTGGGGGGCCAACGCCACGTTTTCCAGCGCAGTCAGATGCGGAAAGCTATTCCACTGTTGAAACACCATGCCCATTTTCTGGCGTAGTTTGTTAATGTCTGTACCCTTAGCGTGCACGTCGGTGCCTGCAACGGTGACGGTCCCCGCTTGGATCGCTTCAAGCCCGTTGATGCAATATAGCAAGGTCGATTTTCCCGATCCTGACGCGCCGATAATGGACAGCACCTCACCCTTCGGAATATCAAGGTCGATGCCCTTGAGAACCTGTAAGGTGCCAAAGTATTTTTCTAGTCCACGAATTTCAATCATGAGCTCCACCGTTTTTCGAGTGTCGCGGCGTAGCGCGAGATTGGATAAGATAGTGCAAAGTAGAATGCACCAGCAATTGTGAGGATCAATAAAGGTTCCTGCGTACGCGTAATCAGAATCTGGCTGGCTTTTAGCAGCTCGATATATCCCAGCACCGACACAAGCGCGCTATCCTTCATCACGCCAAGCGCGACCCCCACCCATGAGGGGAAGACGGCACGTCCACCTATGGGAAGGACGACATATCTTAAGTCTTGCCAATAGGTCATGCCCAACGAGCGTGCCGCGCGGCGCATGGGTTGCCCAACGGCCTCCATGCCCCCACGCGCGACATTCGCAACAAGGGACGCGCAATAGATCGAAAGGATCACAACACCAGAAAGGAAGGGGTCTAGGTTTAATCCGATAATGGGTGCAAAATTATAGAACAATACCAACTGGATGATCAACGGCACCGAGCGGAACACATCCAACAATGGCCCGAGCGTTAGGGCAGCGGCCCACTTGCCCTCATACATCATCCATCCAAAGAGCCCGCCCAAAACGGTACCTATTGAAATAGAAAGTATAGAGATCAGCAATGTACGCCATGCCGCTTGGGTCAGATACAAAAGATCGCTTGGTTGAAAGCCGGAAAAGAAACTTATCGTCAGTTCCATGGTACTCTCCTCAATACCGAAATAGGCGCGTGGCTAGCATGCGTGATCCCAGCAGAATGATCTTGACAATTACATAGTAAATTACTGCAGTGACGGCGAAATATTCAAAAATGCGATAGGTACGGCTGGCCAACGCCTGTGTTTCGCCAGAGAGCTCGCGAAAGCCCACCAGCATTCCAAGTGAAGACATGAGTACTGCCCAGACCATTTGGTTGGTCAGTGGATGATAAACGATGCGAAAAACCTGCGGGATGATGATCCGCGTATAGCTTTGCCATGCAGTCATCCCCAACGAGCGTGCAGCGCGGATCTGCGTGTCAGGAATGGCCTGAAACCCACCACGAAAGTTT
>JAGSGK010000108.1 GCA_023955215.1 Paracoccaceae bacterium | reverse complement strand
TAAGCCGTTTGGCGATCACGCCCCAATTTCTGGCAGACCCATAAAGACCATGGGCGATGAGAAGCGTGGGACCTGTCCCGAATTCATTGTAATTCAACATGATTGCAATTTAGCTGCTTTGATCTGGGGGCGCTAGGGCATTGATGCCGGCGGATCGTCGTCCTATTAAGGGCTCAATGGATTATCAAGCAGATATCACCGCCAAAGCGGAAGAGGTGCGCCTTGCCTTGCGGGCAAAGCTGAATGCGCGTGGTCGCACTTTGACCAAAGCGGTGGCGCATGCCGGTAGATTATTGCCCAAAAAACTAGCCAAACAGGCGGCTGTTATCATTAAGGCGCAGGGTTTGGGTGGCAATCCAAAGCTGATGCGCCGGATTGATATGGGTGCGATCGACACGGCTCATTCCGGTATTATGACGTTCTTAGATGCGATTGATGTTCAGGAGCGCCGCAAAACCCGCGTGTTGCGCTGGTTTGGTGGAATGGCGTTCAACTTGATATTGATCGCCACCTGCTTTGTCATTTGGTCGTGGTGGTCGGGTAACCTTTAACCCTGTTTTCCAGCCACACCTAAGCCCATTTGCATCAACGTTTTTCGCACTGGACCCAAGTTATAAAGGGCATTTAGGCCCAATGCTCGCGCATCGCGCAATGCGGGGCTGGACGCTTGGCTCGCGCGGTTGAGCAGATCAATGCCGCGCACGCGCAGTTTGATATCGCCCATGCGGGCCTTTTCATAGGCCATCAACATCTCTGCATCGCCCAATCCATCGGGTCGCGCGGTCGCGAGCTCTAGCAAGGCACCCATGTCACGTAGGCTCATGTTCAGCCCTTGGGCCCCGATTGGGGGCACAACATGCGCCGCTTCTGCGATCAGTGCGATACGCTGACCGCTAAGGGCGGATGCGGTTTGGCTGATGATGGGCCAGATGCTGCGTTTTGAGGCCAATGTAAGGGGGCCGAAATGGTGGCAGGATCGCACAGACATTTCTTCTTCAAAGGCTGCGGTATCAAGGTCCATGCGGGCCTTTGATTTAGCCCCGTCATCCATCCACACCACGGCAGAGCATGGCAACCCGTTGAAGTCGGGTAGGGGCACCAAGGTAAATGGGCCGCCGGTGCGGTGGATTTCGGTGGAAACGTTTTCGTGCGGAATTGGGTGCGTCACGGCGAACGCCAGTGCCTTTTGCCCATAGCGTTTGGTAGTGACGTCAATTCCTGCAGCTTGGCGCATGGGTGAGTTGCGTCCGTCTGCTGCGATCACCAGTTTGGTTTGTACTTTGGTGCCATCGCTTAGCGTGACTTTGGCCATTTGGCTGCGGGTGAACAGGCTGGTGGTTCCAGTGCCCGGGCGGAAATCAACGTTTGGCAGCGCATCAAGGCGGGCCAGCATCTCACGGCGCAGCACATAGTTGGGAAAGTTCCGACCGAACGGCAGATCAGAGATATCGGCGGCGTTGAAATCCTTAACGATCCGCGCCTCTGGCTTTTCACCACCTGCATCCACGATCCGCATGATCTGCAAGGGGGCGGCGTGGGGCGCAAGGTGATCCCAAATACCTGCTGCCATCAGCATATCGCGCGCTGGCTGCATCATCGCGGTGGAACGCATGTCAGCGCCTGTTGCTTCGCGGTCAGTGATGGGAGGCGTCGGATCAACACAAATGACGCTAAAGCCCGCAGTGCCAAAGGCCGCTGCCGCACTAAGGCCCGCGATACCGCCGCCGGAAATTAGGATGTCACAGGTTTGCATGCTCATGGGTGCGCCTTTCGTTGACGCTTATGTAGGGCGTGGGGCGCGGTTTGGCCAAGCGGCATGTTGTCTACCTACTGATTTGACGCAGGAAGTCAGTCAGATCGTCGGTGTGAAAGTCGACGTAATCGGCATGATCAGGTTCGGGTGCTACGTGAACCGTTCGCAGGCCCATATCGCGCGGCACTTCGAGGTTGCGGGCCTCATCCTCAAACATCGCGGCTGTTTGTTGGGGCAGTCCATCTAGTCCAAAGACGATGTCGAAGGCCGCACGCTGGGGTTTGGGCAGATAATTGGCGTGTTCGATGCCGTATACGTCGTCAAAGATACCGTCCAACCCGCGCGCCTTAAGCACCTGTTCTGCATAGGGTTTGGTGCCGTTGGTGTAGACGATGCTGCGCCCCGGTAGGTTCTTGATCAATGCGGCCAAGTCGGGGGCCGGTTGCAGGACGTCAAAGGTAATGTCGTGCACGTCGATCAGGAATTGTTCGGGCTGAATGCCGTGTTCTTTCATCAAACCTGACAGGGTGGTGCCGTGCACCTCCCAATAATGTTTGCGCAGGTGGTTTGCCTCGTCCTGATCCACGCCCAATTCCTTGACCATAAAGGCGCGCATCTTCTCTTCGATTTGATCGAACAGGCGAGCGGCGGGGGGGTACAATGTGTTGTCGAGGTCAAAGACCCAATCGGTCACATGTGCAAAGGCGGAGCTTGGGTCAGGTTTGTTCATACCACAGAAGTATCAGGCATTTGTTCGGGTGCAAGCACCGTGCGTAGATAGGCTTGCGCATAGGGCTGTGCACGCTAAGCTGCGCCAACCTTAAAGCACGGAATTTGCCCCATGAAATCGCCCAACACAGACGCCTATTCAATGATCCTAGAGGCCATTGACGTTGGTAAATATCGCCCTGGTGATCGATTGGTGGAAAGCGAGTTGGCAGAGCGGTTCGGAGTTTCTAGAACCCCAATTCGTGAAGCATTACAACGGCTTGAGACGCAATCACTGTTGTCACGTGATGGGCGCAGTTTGATTGTTGCCTCCCTTGGGCACAACCAAATGTCTGAATTATACGTGGTGCGCAGTGAGTTGGAGGGGCTGGCCGCAAGTTTGGCCGCACGTCACGCCACGGACGAAGAGGTGCGTATCCTGCGCGAGATGGTCGAGGACGACAACGCGTTGATGAACGATCCTACTGCCCTGGCGCGTGCGAACCGTCGTTTCCATAAGCAAATTCACCTTGCCTCGCACAACCGTTATTTGGTGCAGCAATTGGATTTGGTTCACCGCACAATGGCGTTGATGACCGATACGTCGCTGTCAGCCGAAGGGCGGGGCGAGATTGCGCAGGCCGAGCACGCCGCGATCGTCACGGCGATTGAGGCGCATGATGGTGAGACGGCGGGCAAAGTTTTGCGCGACCATATTTCGGTGGCCTTCATGACGCGGCTAAAGCAGGACGCGGCACGGCGCCAAGAAGAAGGTTAATTGTTGGGCGGGCAGGCCGTAAATTACGGCTCCTTTGAAACCCCATGCTCTGTCTTGTCCCAGTAAAACGGGGTCACGATCATTTTGTACAGCGCCTTGTAGGACGCCAGTGGGCCGAGCGTGAAATAGAGCGGCATTGTTACCACCCATTTCAGCAAGTGGCGGCGATTTGGTGATGTGACGGCTGTCATACCCATAGTCATATTCAGGATTTCCGAAAAGAAAAACAGCAGGATCAATACCTGAATTGTACTGTCCCCCAACACATTTTGGATCGGGTGGTGATACCCGAAAATCGTGATCCAGAAGGACCACAATACAGGTGCAAATAGGAATTGGGAGAAGGTGGCAAGAAAGATCATTTGCAGACCCATGAAGCGTTTGAACCCCAGATCACGCAGGAGTTGCGCGGGGTCTCTCATGTGAACGATATAGGTGATCATGAACCCTTTGAGCCAACGCGAGCGTTGCCGAACCCAGCGCCAAGGGCGGCAGTTTGCCTCTTCATATGTAACGGTTGGGATCAGTTCGGTGACATAGCCGTGGCGGGCAAGGCGCACGCCGAGATCGGCGTCTTCTGTGACGTTGTGGGCATCCCACCGCCCCAATTTTTCAAGGGCGTTCCGGCGGAAGAACAGTGTCGTTCCCCCCAGTGGCATGACGAACCCAAGCCTTGCCATCCCCGGCAAAACAACCCGCCACCACGTTGCATATTCAATTGTAAAACAACGGGAAATCCAGTTTTGGCGGGCATTGTAATAATCAAGCATTCCTTGCAGGCAGACCACATTTGGTGCGGCTTCATTGAACCGTGCAGCCACCTTTTCAATCTGGTCGGGTTCTGGCGCGTCTTCAGCGTCCCAAACCCCGATTATGGTCCCACGCCAAAAGTCGAGGGCGTAGTTCATGGCACGCGGTTTTGTTGTCAGTCCTTTGGCATCGGGCACGACGACCACCTTGATCCAACTGGGTAGCTGGGTGCGTTCGATGGCAGTACGCGTGACTTCATCCGCGGCCTCAAGGACCAGAACAATATCCAGAAGTGGTTTGGGATAAGTGAGATTTTCCAGCCGCTTGATCAGCGCATCTGCAATTTCAGGTTCGTGAAATAGGGGGATCATAACAGAGACACAAGGCAGCCGCGCGTTGACGTCTTTAAGTGTGTGGGCCGGAGGGCGCGATTGGCCGGTAATGTGGACAAGGAACCCTGCGCCTTTGATAATGATTGTGAGCAACAGGGTTAATGCAGCCCAAAGCATCGCAATCGAGAGCGCCACATCGGGAAAAATGGCAATGGTGGACAGCACTGCCACGCCACCAAGTACCACCTTTTTGGATTTGAGCAGATTGGCCTGTCCCCAGTTGCGGCAACTGTCGTGGTCGGGCACTTGTACCAGCGCTTGTTCGGCCAATCGTTCCCCATAAAGACGCGTTATTTGCGATTGGATTTGTCGTGGATCTGCGATCACGGGCAAAAAGGTGAAGGGTGCTTCTTTCATCTCGGCGCGCAGGGCATCAAATTGGTCTGGATGGCTTGTGGCGACAAGAACGGAATTGCCCATTCGCAACCACGCAACCACCTGATGCTTTAGGCAAATCTGTGCAGAGAGGATGTTGGACAGGCTGGCGTGGCAAGGATCGTTATTTAAATCAACGTGTTGCGCGTTTGATTGCGTGGCAAGCGTCGCAAGCAGGGTTTGGCTGCTTAGGGCACCATTGGCGACCAATATGTCCCCCAGCTGCGCGTCCATCTTGGATTGCTGTTCGAGGGCGTGCACCAGATCCGTGGTGGTGATGTGCCCGTCTTCAATCAGTTGGCGCCCCAGAAGGCGTGCGGTGTTGGTGGTTTTGACACTTTTGGGATTGAACAGAATTAGTCGTTGATTGCTCACAGCGGCACCTATTGATGGGCGCACACGGATTGGTCGTACGCGACATCAGTTTTGGACGCCCCACGTTAATGGGGCGTTAAAGGCAATCAATGAGTGAAGGATTTGACGTTAAGCTTGTTGTTCAGCCATGGCCGCAGCAAAGCGTTCAAACAGATAGAAGCTGTCTTGTGGCCCTGGGCTGGCTTCTGGGTGATGCTGCACAGAATAAACAGGGCGTCCCTCAAGGCGGATACCACAGTTGGAACCGTCGAAGAGGGATGTATGTGTTTCGATCACGCCTTTTGGTAGGCTTTGTGCATCCACAGCAAAACCGTGGTTCATCGAGGTGATTTCAACCTTGCCTGTGTCGTGGTCTTTGACAGGGTGGTTTGCACCGTGATGGCCGTGGTTCATTTTGATGGTTTGCGCGCCAAGGGCGAGGGCCAGCATTTGGTGGCCCAAGCAGATGCCAAAGACTGGGATGTCAGCTTCAAGAACGCCTTTGATCATTGGCACGGCGTATTCGCCGGTTGCTGCAGGATCGCCCGGACCGTTGGAGAGGAACACGCCATCCGGTTTGTGCGCGAGCACGTCTTCAGCCGTAGCAGTTGCTGGCAGGACAGTGACATCACACCCAACAGAGGCCAAGCAGCGTAGGATGTTGCGTTTTGCGCCGAAGTCGACTGCGACCACTTTGAATTTTGGGTCCTCAAGGCGGGTGTAGCCATCCGGCCATGCCCAACGCATTTCGTCCCAGCGGTAAGATTGTGCGCAGGTCACTTTCTTGGCGAGGTCCATGCCTTCAAGTCCTGCAAAGCCGCGGGCGGCTGCAACCAATGCTTCGATGTCGAAATTGCCTTCTGGGTCATGAGCCAGTGCAACATGCGGCGCGCCTGCTTGACGGATTGCGCGGGTGAGGCGGCGTGTGTCGATGCCACCAATCGCGATGCGACCACGTGCGGCCAACCATTCGCCCAAGGGGCCAGCACTGCGCCAGCTTGAGGGTGTTGTTGGGTTCCATTTGACCACCATGCCCTCGGCTACCGGATCTGCGGTTTCGTCATCTTCCGCGTTCACGCCGGTGTTGCCGATGTGTGGGAAGGTGAAGGTGACGACCTGACCTGCATATGAGGGGTCAGTCATGATTTCTTGGTAGCCTGTCATGGATGTGTTGAAGCACAGTTCGGCAACGGTTTGGCCCGTTGCGCCAAAGCCTGCGCCGTAGAACAACGTTCCATCCGCCAGAGCTAAACAAGCGGTGGGGCGGGTGGGTGCGAGCGCTGTCATGGGCAGACCTATATGTTGGAGTGTGGCAAACTTGGCGGAAACTAATGCGAGGTGGCTGTAGGGTCAAGGGTGAATGTATTTGTTTTATCGTTTAAAAACAGTGACTTAAAATTGTACTGTTCGGTTGCAAGGTTTGTGCGGTTTGGGTAGAGTCGCCATCTTAATATTAGCTCATGGGGATGAGAGTCAAAAATGGACTTACGAACGCAAATTCTGGCTGCTTTGAAGCAGGCTATGAAAGACAAGGCTGCGAACCGTTTATCAACGTTGCGCCTGATCAATGCGGCGATCAAGGATAAAGACATCGATGCCCGTGCCGCCGGAGAAGATGAGGGCGTTGGTGAAGCTGAAGTTCTTATGATTCTTGGCAAGATGTCCAAACAGCGCCTTGAAAGCGCCCGTGCCTATGAAGAGGGCAATCGTCTTGATTTGGCCGAGCGTGAGCGCGAAGAGATCCTGGTGATTGAAGAATTCCTACCACGTCAGTTGAATGAGGCCGAAAGTGCGGCGGCCGTTGATGCGGCAGTTACCGAAGTGG
This sequence comes from Paracoccaceae bacterium, assembly GCA_023955215.1. Taxonomy (GTDB): domain Bacteria; phylum Pseudomonadota; class Alphaproteobacteria; order Rhodobacterales; family Rhodobacteraceae; genus Ascidiaceihabitans. The sequence goes on along the minus strand of JAGSGK010000108.1, from coordinate 2,301 downwards.
GTGCGACAAGCATTCGCGATATGGGCAAGGTCATGGGTATTCTTAAAGGGAAATATATGGGGCAGATGGACTTTGGTTCAGTCGGCCCGATCGTTAAGGATCGTTTGTGTTCTTGATGATGGGTTGAGGCGCTGCCTCAAACTCCGAAGTTTATTTAGTAAAATGAAGAAGGTGGGCTTTGGTCCGCCTTTTTTAATGCGGGGTCTGTTTGAGGGCGCGTTGAAGATCGTCAAATAAGGCAAGCCGCTCTTCTTCTGAGAGGAATGCGCCGATTTCCACCTCGCGCCCCATACCTTTTAGCGTGATATAGTTTGGGACGGGTCCGCTGGTCTTATGTTTGGTGACTTGGGTCCAGTAACGATTACAATCCCATGTGATGGCATCGCCTTTGGCTGGGGTGTGGATCAGTTTAACGCTGTCTTCTTTGAGTGTCAGAACCTCAAGGATCTGACGTTGTTTGTGGTTTTGCTGTAGTGCGAAATACATCCCCCAAACGGCCAGCAATAAGAAGGGCAGTAAAGCCCACAGCAGGGGCGTGCCGAGCAAGGCCATGGCAGGGATCAAGATAAGCGTGAAGGTGGCAAGGATAAAGGCGGCCATGCCTTTGGGCGGCAGGCTTTCATGCGGTTTGAGATGCATGACCTGTGTTGGGTCGTTTGGTTGACTGGTCCAAGTGTAAGGCATGTGGGCTTTGCATCTGGTTGGGGTTGCACAAGTCTAGTGCGGGTGTGGTCAAAAAAGGATGTGACAAAATATAGCAAGGTGTGCGTTCTTTGACGCTGGGCACACCAAGTAGTAGGCCCAGCTGCTGGATTTATGCATATGAGATGACTTCAATCTCGATCCCGTTTTCATCTTCAAAGTAAAAGCGGCGACCAGGTTCATAATCTTGATGGCTGTTGGGGACGTAGCCGCGCGCAATAACTTTTTGTTCAACCGCGTCCAAATCATCCACAACAATACCTATGTGGTTGAGAGCCGCGCAACTGTAGTATTTCGCGCCAGCTGGCGTTGGGGTTTTTGGGGGTGTATCGAGGGCGAGGTAGCTTGTCTTGCTTCCCACGTGCAGTTAATAGCCGTCATGAATGGACGCGCCTTCCCAGCGGACCTCCCATCCAAACAGATCGCACAGCATTTCGGTGGTCGCATGTATGTCTTTTACAGTGACGTTCAGGTGTTCTAACTCTGCCATGATTTTTCCTTTGATATGTGTACTCTCTCTATGTTGTAATTCCTCAAGTTAACTTGAGATCAAGAGGTTTTTTTGGTGGCAATTTCACAGGGACTTAGCATCGGGGCCGTGGCCGCGCGCACAGGGTTGGCTGTTTCAGCAATCCGGTTTTATGAGACGCATGGGTTGGTGACCCCGATAAAGAATGCGTCGGGTCATCGTCGCTATGACCGATCCGACATCCGCAAACTTAGTTTTGTTATGATCGCACAAGAGCTGGGGGTATCGTTGAAAGAGTTAGGTGTGCTTATGCAGACCTTGCCCCAAGGGCGCCCACCGTCAAAAGGCGATTGGACACGTATGGCCACCAAGTTTCGCAAAGACCTAGATGCCCGTATAGCAAAGGCTGAGCGGCTGCGTGACCAATTGGATGGGTGTATTGGGTGTGGATGTTTGCCGCTGAACAAATGCGCGCTGTATAATCCGCAGGATCGCGTGCGTGTGGATGGCACTGGGCCGCGTTATTTGATTGCGGCGGGGGTTTGAAGATTGGCTAAAGGCGAGCTTTAATTGCAGCGCATTACAATGTGCAGCCTCAGCAATATTGGTCTGCATACTCTAGTACCGCAAGGCATGCCAAGCGTCCGTATTCTGCGTTTGCGTGATGGCGGTCTTTGGGGTTTAAGTGCCGGAAGTCTGGGTGCGTGGTGCCAACCTGCGAGATGGTTTCAGGGGGTTGCGCTATTACGTCAATACCAACAGCGTTTAATTTATCTGTGCAAAGCTGCGGTAGCGACGTTCAATTTCGAGACAGACATCGATGCGTTTTCTTTGTAGATAGCGGGCGTGATCAAAAAAACGGGGTCCTTCAATCACAGCAACCTTGATGCCAACGGAGGCCAGTGCTGTCATGAATTCAATAGATTTCGCGCAATCGTGCTGTATTATCGACTGAACCAAAGCGTCAGAAAGTGGGGCCTCTTTCGCGCCTTTTTTCATCGACCAAGGCACGTTGCGATGCCAAGAGCAGTCGCGCAAGATACGAGAGGAATTGATTGGCATGGACACCACCAGCAATTTAAAATCACCATCTTTGTTGAGGGACTGTTGAGAAAACGAATGATTTGCCC
>JAGSGK010000002.1 GCA_023955215.1 Paracoccaceae bacterium | reverse complement strand
CTTTGCGCTTTGGTGCTGTAGCAACGGCAATGGGTTTGCGAACCTTAGGCTTTACTGCAACTGGCGCAGTGGCCTTTGGTGCATCCAAAGTGATCTGGGCAGGTGCCTTTGCCTTTGGGGCAGCGGATGCAACAGCACCTGGATTCGATGGGGTCTGGCCACAGATCTGTTTACGAGCCCGCGAGACCCGTGGAATCCAAGATACGTTACCACTCATGCCGGCGCGTACATAGACGCAGCCACGGCTATCAACATATTACGTGCCTTTATAAGAACTTGCTGGAAATTCTGCTGGCTGATCGGCATCGCGCAAGTTTTGCGCACTTGTTACTGTAACTCCGCTTGCCGCAACGAGTGCAGCCAAAGCTATAACTCTGGTAATCTTCATCTGAGCCCCCACTAGATATGGTGGGCAGATTGCCTGAGAACACAGATTTTGTCCCGAGAAACCCTTGAAATAAAGGGAATGTTACCGAATTTGGGCGGAAATTCTACTTTGTTCCGAACATCCGGTCACCCGCATCGCCCAATCCCGGAATGATATAGCCAATTTCATTCAGTTTTTCATCCACAGATGCGGTCACAATACGCACATCAGGATGCGCTTCTTTCATACGTGCGATGCCTTCGGGAGCCGCCAAAAGACACAGGAACAGAATGTTGGTGGCACCTGCTTCTTTCAACAGATCAATCGCCGCAACTGAACTATTGCCAGTGGCCAACATCGGGTCGACGGCGATGACCAACCGCTGGTCTAGCGCATCAGGAACTTTGAAATAATACTGAACTGGTTGAAGCGTTTCTTCGTCGCGGTACAGCCCTACGAACCCAACACGCGCGGATGGGATCAGATCAAGCACACCATCAAGAAGGCCATTGCCCGCCCGCAAAATCGAAATCAAAGCTAGTTTTTTACCATCCAGTGTTGGCGCATCCATTGGCTGCATCGGGGTTTCGATACGTTCGGTTGTCATAGGCAACTCACGGGTCACCTCATAAGCTAAAAGCTGTGCAATTTCGCGCAAAAGCTGGCGGAATAGCACCTTAGGTGTGCCCTTATCGCGCATGATAGACAATTTGTGCTGGACCAACGGGTGATCAACGACAGTCAAATGCTCAGACATGGGGGACTCCTTTGTGTTTGGGTATTATTGCCAAGGTGCGCAGACAGACGCAACCTAAGACAGGGTCGTTTATGCACTGATACCCAAATGTGCAGAAACAATCGCCGCGACATCAACGAAACCGATATGCCCCAACTCTTTGGCATTGCCACCGGCGATCAGCACTGGCACCCGCTCGCGGGTATGATCGGTGCCGATCCATGTCGGATCGTTGCCGTGATCTGCGGTGAAGACCATGATATCATCAGGGCCAAGGCGCGCGATCATCCCCCCGATTTCACGGTCGAACCACTCAAGGTGACGGGCATAGCCCGAGACATCGCGGCGATGACCATATTGACTGTCAAACTCCACAAAATTCGCAAAGGTCAGACTGCCCTCAACGGCGTCACTGACCAGGTCATCCAGATGCTGCATCAACTGGGCATCGGTGCCTTTGCGCACCTCGTTAAAGCCCTGCATCGAAAAGATGTCACCAATTTTGCCAATCGCGTAGACGTGTCGGCCTGCGTCTTGGACCCAGTTGCTTAGGACAGGCGCGGGCGGCATTATTGCGTAATCACGTCTGCGCGGTGTGCGTTCAAAATGACCCGTTTCGCCGACAAAAGGACGGGCGATAACGCGGCCCAGTTTCATTTTGTGCAACATAGGCGCAAGGCGCTCACACAGGTCCAACAGCCGCTCTAACCCAAAGGTTTCTTCATGTGCTGCGATCTGAAGGACGCTGTCGACAGAGGTGTAGCAGATGGGCTGACCCGTTTGCATATGGGCAGCGCCAAATTCGTCGATGACACCTGTGCCTGACGCGTGACTGTTGCCTAAGATACCGTCGACATTGGCGATCTCACATATCGCTTTGGTCACCTCATCGGGGAACGCTGGCGTCTCATCTGGGAAATAGTGCCAATCCCAAGGAACCGGTAATCCTGCCAATTCCCAATGACCTGACGGAGTATCCTTGCCCCTGGACACTTCTTGGGCCGCGCCCCAAGTGCCGGTCGCTGGCGCACCATCAAAGGTACGCCCGTTCGCCAAAGCCTCTGCGTGGAAGATGCCCAGCGCTGCAAGGTTTGGAATATTTAGAGGGCCACTGCGCCCCTCTTCGGCCAACCCATCGGCGCAAGCCTGCGCGATGTGACCAAAGGTGTTTGATCCCGTATCAGGCAAATCACCATTGAAATATTGATCTGCGTCCGGTGCTCCGCCAATACCGACAGAATCCAGAACGACCAAGAACGCACGCCCTTTTGCAGACACGTCGTTCAATGCCATCAGCCAATTCTTTCGTGAATAAGGTCGGGTAGCGTTGGCTTTGTGCTGCCAATCGTAATGGCGGCGCGGAGTGCCCGTTCAGCTGCATCAGCCCGATCTGGGCGACCCGCGTGTACAACGGCCAAGGGGTGGCCTTTGCTCACTTTTGCCCCCAAGCGCACGACGTCTGAATAGCCAACAGCCGGATTGATCCGGTCCGTTTCAACAGAACGGCCACCGCCCATTGCAACAACCGCCATACCCAATGCTTCACCATCAATGGCAGTAATATAGCCCGACTGCTCAGCGGAAACTTCGCGGATCACGGTTGCTTCGGGTAAGAAACGCGCCCAGTTTTCTGCAAATTTCACAGGACCGCCCATGCCAGCGATCATCTGGGCAAAGCGTTCGGCCGCGCGACCATCACGAATGGCATTCACAATCAATTCAGCGCCCGTTTGCACATCATCTGCTAGTTTCGCATTGGCCAACAATACGCCACCTAAAGCCGCACAAATATCTACCAACGGTCCTTTGGGGCTAAGGGTCATCACGCGCATAACTTCAGCAACTTCCAACGCATTGCCCAGCGCAGGTGCCAAAGGTTGGCTCATATCGCTAATAACCGCGGTTGTACGACAGCCTGCGGCATTGGCCGTTTTTGTCAGTGCCTCTGCCAAACCACGTGCTTTATCGATATCTTTCATAAAAGCACCGCTGCCGGTTTTGACGTCTAGAACCAAGCCATCCAAACCACCTGCCAACTTTTTGGACAGGATCGAGGCTGTGATCAGGTCCATGCTTTCCACTGTAGAGGTCACGTCGCGGACTGCGTACAAACGTTTGTCCGCAGGCGCGATCGAAGCACTTGCGCCCACAATGGCACAGCCCGCTTTAGTCACAACGTCGCGGAATTTGCGCTCGCTCAGTTGCGTGCTGACACCGGGGATGGATTCCAGTTTATCCAACGTCCCGCCAGTGTGGCCTAAACCACGCCCAGAAATCATCGGCACGAACGCACCACATGCAGCCAAGGCTGGGGCCAATAACAAGCTAACGCAATCACCAACGCCGCCAGTTGAGTGCTTGTCTAAAATTGGACCATCCAATTTCCATGACATAACAGACCCGCTGTCGCGCATGGCGATGGTCAACGCAACACGTCCCACATCACCCAAGCCATTCAAGCAAACTGCCATCGCAAACGCACCCGCTTGTGCGTCACTTACAGTATGATCAGCCAAACCTTGGGCAAACCATGCCAATTCTTGGCGGTTTGGCGTTTGGCGCTGCCTCAGTTTTCCGATAACACCGCTTGCTGTAATCTCGTTCATTGCGGTTACTCTTTCAAAAACGCGGCATCAAAGGCACCGGGCAAAAGCGCGTCCATGCGGATCACCTGTTCTTCGCCTGTCATAGTGGCCATTGTTATCTCGACATCACCCTTGGCGAATTCAGCCAGCTTTTGGCGGCATCCACCACAAGGCGGCACAGGTTTATCTGCACCCGCAACAACATAAGCCGCCACAAGTTCTGTTTCACCCGCAGCAATCATCGCCGCGATTGCACCAGCTTCGGCACATGTGCCTTCAGGATAAGCCGCGTTTTCAACATTACACCCAGAATAAACAGCTCCAGAAGGCGTGCGAATAGCCGCCCCCACTTTAAACTGTGAATAAGGAGCATAGGCGTTTTCACGCACTGCTATGGCCGCGTCTTTTAGTGACATTTCATTTCCCAACAATTGTATCGAACGCAGCAGGTAAGGACACTTCGAGCAGTTCCAAATCGGCCGAAGGGTTTGCATACCGCGTCTTCATGTCCGGTGGAATAACAAATGCGTCTCCCGCCTCAAGGGGATAAGGATCACGTCCTTCCCCCTCGAGTGTCATTGTTCCCTCCATTACGAAGGTAAACAAGATATCGGTAGTGTGTTTGGTCCAGTCTTGGGCCCCTTCCCCCACACGGATCACATGGACGCCAGCAACGTCCTTTGTATGTTCAGCAATTGTTGTGTCGCGGCTTTGCAAACCCGGAACACGGAACGGCTTCCATGTTGCTTCATCCGCCTTGTGATGCACAAAACGCTGTCCGCTGAATTCACGCATTGGATTGGCAGGACCGTTGGGCAACTGCATATCATGATCAATCGTTGTGACGTGTTCTGCGGGAACACCAATTTCGATCACCTCAATATTGTCCGAGGCGTATAAAACGCGGTGACGAATTTGCGGCGGCTGAATGACACAATTGCCAGCATAGAGGCGGAATGGTTCGCCTTGATCCTCGTAAACCAGATCTACCCAGCCACGGTAACAAAATATCAACTGAAACCCGACCGTATGGTAATGGACCATGTCCGGCACAGGACCACCATCAGGAATGCGAATATGACTGGCTATAATAGAACCACCCAAACGATCAGGGATCAGGTCACGATAATGCATACCCGCACGCCCAATCACCCAAGGGGCCTGATCCGCCAGACGGCGCACCACGAAAGAGTGAATTGTCTCCGGCATAACAAAGGGTTCGTGCAGCGCTTCAATCGCGACCTGCGTCCCACCGGGGGAGGTCAGCGCGCGTTCGCCGTCCGCAAAACCTGCAACATCTTCGGTGCGGATCAGCAATTGCCCCACGCCAGTATCAAGGCCCGCGTCAAGGCGCACCGACAATCCATGGCCCGAAAACACAGCAACAGCAGGGTCATCAGCTGGATAAATCATATCCATCCGCATCCCCAACACCTTGTTGAAAAACCCAATATCGCCACGTAAATCTTGCGTTGGCAAACAAACTTCTGCACGTATCTCTGTCATAGCTTACAGCCTTATACGGGTCGGCCCAATTGGCAACCCACACAGCGTGGTTCTTTGCTGGCAAAACACAATGCTAGCAATCGCAAAAATAATAGTTTAATATTAAACTAAATCTGAAACAGCCGGAGACCTGCATGTCTGATACCCCAAATCTACGCCAAGCAGCCCTTGATTATCACGAGTTTCCGCGCCCCGGAAAACTGGAAATCCGCGCGACAAAACCATTGGCGAATGGGCGCGATCTGGCACGGGCCTACTCACCTGGCGTGGCTGAGGCCTGTTTAGAAATTCAAGCAAACCCAGCGGATGCAGCCCGTTATACATCCCGCGCCAATCTGGTTGCGGTTGTCACCAACGGGACAGCAGTATTGGGGTTGGGTAACATCGGTGCGCTTGCGTCCAAACCCGTGATGGAAGGCAAGGCGGTTCTGTTCAAGAAGTTCGCAGCCATCGACTGCTTTGACATCGAAGTGAACGAAACCGACCCTGAAAAGCTGGCGGATATCGTTTGCGCCCTTGAGCCAACATTTGGCGCAATCAACCTTGAAGACATCAAAGCGCCAGAGTGTTTCATCGTTGAGAAAATCTGTCGTGAGCGGATGAATATTCCCGTCTTCCACGACGACCAGCACGGTACCGCGATTGTTGTTGGTGCTGCCGTCAAGAACGCACTCTATGTTGCAGACAAGAAATTCGAAGACATCAAGATTGTTTCAACAGGTGGCGGCGCAGCCGGTATTGCCTGCCTCAATATGCTGATAAAAATGGGCGTGAAACGCGAAAACATCTGGCTTTGTGACATTCACGGTTTGGTCTATGAAGGCCGCGAAATCGACATGAACCCAGCCAAGGCCGCCTTTGCACAGCCCAGCGACCTGCGTACGTTGGATGATGTGATTGCGGGGGCCGATATGTTCCTAGGACTGTCTGGCCCGGGCGTTCTGAAGCAAGATCACGTACGTCAAATGACCCAGCAACAGCCGATCGTGTTTGCGCTGGCCAACCCGACCCCTGAAATCCTGCCTGATCTTGTGCGTGAAGTGGCCCCTGATGCAATTATCGCAACTGGCCGCAGCGATTTTCCAAATCAGGTAAACAACGTGCTGTGCTTCCCCTTCATCTTCCGCGGTGCGCTGGATGTGGGTGCAACACAAATCAACGACGAAATGCAGCTGGCTTGTATTGATGGCATCGCCGAACTGGCCCGCGCCACAACTTCAGCCGAAGCCGCCGCCGCCTATCAAGGCGAGCAGATGACATTCGGCGCAGATTACTTGATCCCAAAACCATTCGATCCACGCCTTGTCGGTATCGTCAGCTCCGCCGTGGCCAAAGCTGCAATGGAAACGGGTGTTGCGACACGCCCGATTGAGGATTTGGAAGCCTACAAAACCAAACTCGACGGCTCTGTCTTTAAATCCGCATTGGTCATGCGCCCTGTGTTTGAAGCAGCTCGCGCCACGCCGCGCCGTATCGTATTTGCAGAGGGCGAAGATGAACGCGTGTTGCGTGCCGCCCAAGCGATGATTGAAGAGACAACCGAACGCCCAATCCTGATTGGTCGCCCAGAAGTGATCGAAACCCGCATCAAACGCGCCGGTCTGAACATTGTACTTGGCGAAAACGCTGATCTTGTGAACCCGCAAAACGATCCAAGGTACCGTGAATATTGGGGTTCTTATCACGAATTGATGGCGCGTCGCGGTATCACGCCTGATCTGGCACGTGCAATCATGCGCACCAACTCCACCGCAATTGGTGCGGTCATGGTTCACCGTGAAGAAGCAGACAGCCTGATTTGCGGCACCTTCGGCGAATTCCGTTGGCACATGAAATACGTGACACAAGTGTTGGGGCGTGGCGCACTGCACCCAGTTGGTGCCTTGTCCATGATGATCCTTGAGGATGGTCCACTGTTCATCGGTGACACCCATGTTCACACAGAACCAACGCCACAACAGCTTGCTGAAATCACAATCGGGGCTGCACGCCATGTGCGCCGCTTTGGGATTGAGCCAAAGATTGCGCTTTGTGCGCAATCACAGTTCGGCAATCAGCCAGGTGGTACAGGCGAACGTGTGCGCGCTGCGCTAGATATCCTGGACGCCTCACAAACCGACTTTGCCTATGAGGGTGAAATGAACATCGACGCGGCCCTTGATCCGGAACTGCGCGCGCGCATTCTGCCCCAAGGTCGTTTAGACGGTGCCGCAAACGTTTTGATCTTTGCCCACGCAGACGCAGCATCTGGTGTGCGCAACATCCTAAAGATGAAAGGTGGCGGTCTAGAAGTTGGACCAATCTTGATGGGCATGGGCAACCGTGCACACATCGTATCGCCATCCATCACTGCGCGTGGACTTTTGAACATGGCTGCGATTGCAGGCACGCCTGTCGCACAATACGGCTAAAACTTTGGGAGGGATTATCTGGTCCTTCCCAAACATCCACCCCCTATTTGCAAATTCACGCAATGGACTTTGCAAACCTGCCATCAATATTCAGCTTTGCCACCAGACACCGCAAATTTGCAAAGTTTTGCGGCCATTTGGCCCGAGATTTCACAGCTGACGGCCCCGCAATAGCTACCCGCAAACTTAGTTTCTTGCCCATTGCGCCCTGACCTCCTAACCATTGCGTACGTTCTTGGAGGAGAAAACGATGGGCTATCACGCAGAATACGACGCATGGAAATCAGATCCCGAAAGCTATTGGCTGAACGCAGCCCAAGCAATCGACTGGGACGTTGCCCCAACACGCGCCCTCTTTGAACGCGGCAACAACATTTACGAATGGTTTTCTGAGGCCCGCGTAAACACCTGTTACAACGCTGTTGACCGTCACGTTGAAAATGGCCGCGGCGATCAGGTTGCTATTATCCACGACAGCCCGATTACCAATTCCCAATCCAAGATCACATACGCCGAACTGCAGACCCGCGTTGCCTCACTGGCTGGTGCGCTGGCGGCCAAAGGTGTCGGCAAAGGCGATCGCATCATTATCTATATGCCGATGGTCGCAGAGGCGCTTGAAGCAATGTTGGCCTGTGCCCGCCTTGGCGCGGTTCACTCTGTTGTGTTTGGTGGGTTTGCTGCCAACGAATTGGCCGTGCGTATCAACGACTGCACACCCAAAGCTATCATTGCCGCCTCTTGTGGTTTGGAACCAAACCGCGTGGTCGAATACAAACCACTGCTGGACGGCGCGATTGAACTGGCAGATCACAAACCTGATTTCACCGTCATCTTGCAGCGTGAACAGAAGGTTTGCGAGCTAGGTGCCAATGATGTCGATTGGCATGATTTCCAAAAAGACACACAGCCAGTCAATTGCGTCATGGTTGAGGGCAGCCACCCTGCTTATATTCTATATACATCCGGCACGACGGGCGCACCAAAGGGCGTTGTGCGTCCAACTGCGGGCCACTTGGTTGCGCTGAATTGGACCATGAAGAACATTTATAACGTCGATCCGGGCGATGTGTTTTGGGCGGCGTCCGATGTGGGCTGGGTCGTAGGCCACAGCTATATTTGCTATGCGCCACTGATCCACGGCAACACCACTGTTGTCTTTGAAGGCAAACCAATCGGCACCCCAGATGCGGGCACCTTCTGGCGGGTCATTTCTGAACACAACGTGCGCAGCTTTTTCACCGCCCCAACAGCCATTCGCGCCGTTAAACGCGAAGACCCTAAAGGTGAGTTCGCCAAGAAATATGACCTAAGCTGTTTGCGCGCTCTGTATTTGGCTGGTGAACGTGCGGACCCTGATACAATCGAGTGGGCCCAAGATATCCTGCAAAAGCCTGTTTATGATCACTGGTGGCAGACCGAAACGGGCTATACCATCGCGGGCAACCCCGCAGGGCTTGAGGCGCTACCGGTTAAGATTGGTTCCCCCACGGTTCCAATGCCCGGTTATGACGTGCAAATCTTGGGCGATGACGGCCATCCCCTTGAACCAAACACCCTTGGTGCAATTGCAATCAAACTGCCCCTACCCCCCGGAACATTGCCAACGCTTTGGAACGCAGAAGAGCGTTTCCAGAAAAGCTATCTAACCGCATTCCCTGGTTTCTATGAAACAGGCGACGCAGGTATGATTGATGAAGATGGTTATCTATACATCATGGCGCGCACCGATGACGTGATCAACGTTGCAGGCCACCGTCTGTCCACGGGCGGTATGGAAGAAGTCCTAGCCGCGCATCCAGATGTTGCAGAATGTGCCGTGATTGGCGTGACCGATCAACTGAAAGGCCAACTGCCGGTCGGGTTTGTTTGCCTGACAACTGGTGTTGATCGTGACCACAGTGAAATCACCGCAGAATGCGTGAAGTTGGTGCGTGAACGTATCGGCCCAGTCGCCGCGTTCAAGCTAGCAGTGGTTGTAGATCGCTTGCCTAAAACACGGTCTGGCAAAATCTTGCGTGGCACGATGGTGAAGATCGCCGATAGCGAGACGTTCAAGATGCCAGCAACAATCGACGATCCGGTCATTCTGGACGAGATCAAAGTTGCATTGCAGACAATCGGCTACGCCAAATAAGCCCGCATATTTGTGTAAAACATAGTGAATGGACGTCGAATCTTGGTTCGGCGTCCATTTTCATTAGCAGGTTTAGGTGAACTGCTCTGAGATCAGCCGTTCTTCTAAACCATGCCCCGGGTCAAATAGGATACTGTGAACCACCGACTGCTCGGATTGGATCACCACCGAGGTCACGTTGTCAAAGGACCGTGAATCCGCTTCGGCCATAACGGGGCGTTTGTCTGGTTCAAGCACGTCAAAACGGACACGCGCAATTTTGGGCAACAAGGCACCACGCCAACGGCGCGGACGAAAGGCGGCCACTGCAGTTAGGGCCAACACATCGGACCCGATCGGCAATACAGGGCCATGCGCAGAATAATTATAAGCGGTGGACCCCGCAGGTGTCGCCACCAACGCGCCATCACAGACCAATGTTTCCATCCGCAGTTTGTCATCCACTGTAATGCGCAATTTGGCAGCTTGGGCACCAGAGCGCAGCAATGATACCTCGTTGATCGCCAGTGCCTTGTGAATAGTGCCATCCACACCCGTGGCCGTCATGGACAGTGGGTTAATGTCAGCCCGCTCAGCGCCTTTAAGGCGTTCAACCAGACCATCCTCATTGTATTCGTTCATCAAGAAGCCAATCGTTCCACGGTTCATCCCGTAGACAGGCGCGCCCAGATGTTGGCAGCCATGTAGCGTTTGCAACATGAACCCGTCACCCCCCAAAGCGACGATAATATCGGCCTCTTCCAGCGCAACATTGCCATACCGCTTGGTCAGCGCAGCAAAGGCGGCTTGGGCCACTGGCGTGATTGAGGCCGCAAAACCAATCTTCAATGCGTTCTTGGTGGTCATCGGTGTGTTTCCTATCGCGGCCATCTTGTGCCGAAACAATCATATTATTCCCGCCTTCACCAGCTTTGACGCACATTCTTTGTAATGCGACGCTTTACAACCTTTTCCATAGGGCCGGTTTCCGATACGAAACCCAAGAATCTTGACAATCCCCTTTGGAGCATACCCATGACTGTATCTGACCAAAACACTGCATTCTTCACGCAATCCCTCGCGGACCGCGATCCTGAGCTATTTGGCTCAATCACATCCGAGCTGGGTCGTCAGCGCAATGAGATCGAATTGATCGCGTCTGAAAACATCGTGTCAGCGGCTGTGATGGAAGCCCAAGGGTCCGTCATGACCAACAAATACGCCGAAGGCTATCCGGGCCGTCGCTATTATGGCGGTTGCCAATACGTTGACGTGGCAGAGAACCTAGCGATCTCACGCGCCTGCGAATTGTTTGCCTGTGACTTTGCCAACGTACAACCAAACTCTGGCTCCCAAGCGAACCAAGGTGTGTTTCAAGCATTGCTAAAGCCGGGCGACACCATCCTAGGCATGTCACTCGACGCAGGCGGTCACCTGACCCACGGTGCGAAACCAAACCAATCCGGTAAATGGTTCAACGCAATCCAATACGGCGTGAAACGCGAAGATAACCTGTTGGACTACGATGAGGTTGAAGCCCTTGCGAAAGAGCACAAACCGCAAATGATCATCGCAGGTGGTTCCGCCATCCCACGTCAGATCGATTTCAAGCGCATGCGCGAAATCGCGGACATGGTTGGCGCATACTTGCACGTGGACATGGCCCACTTTGCTGGTCTTGTTGCGGCGGGCGAACACCCTTCCCCATTTCCACATGCACACGTGGCAACGACAACAACACACAAAACTCTACGTGGCCCACGCGGCGGCATGATCCTGACGAACGACGAGGCTTTGGCGAAGAAATTCAACTCTGCCATCTTCCCGGGCATCCAAGGCGGTCCACTGATGCACGTGATCGCAGCCAAGGCTGTGGCATTCGGCGAAGCGCTGCGCCCAGAGTTCAAAGACTACATCAAACAAGTTATCGCGAACGCCCAAGCGCTGGCAGATCAACTGCACAAAGGTGGCTTGGACACCGTGACCCACGGTACAGACACGCACCTATTGCTGGTCGACCTGCGTCCAAAAGGCGTTAAGGGCAACGCGACTGAAAAAGCACTGGGCCGCGCGTTCATCACCTGCAACAAAAACGGCGTGCCGTTTGATGATGAAAAACCAATGGTTACATCTGGTATCCGCCTAGGTTCACCAGCGGGCACGACACGCGGATTTGGCGAAGCTGAATTCCGTCAGATCGGTGACTGGATCAACGAAGTTGTTGATGGCTTGGCCGCAAACGGCGAAGACGGCAACGGCGCGGTTGAAGCAAAAGTACGCGGCGAAGTCGAAGCCATGTGCGCCAAGTTCCCGATGTACCCAAACCTTTGAGTATTTGAAGAACAATGAATTGGAAGGGGCGGGCTTTTGGGTCCGCCTTTTTTGTTTGGCAACTTCCGAATGAGAAAAGTTGGGCCCGTCATTATTTGGCCAAAATCGCACCCTAGGTAGAATAATCGCAATAGACATGCTCTTGCTTGCTTTTAACTAACCACAAAAGGATACGAACTGATGGCATATGGAATGGGTGGCGGGAATAGAAATTATGATCCCTCATTAAAGGGGCTTCCGTCTAATTCGTTTGTTGGTATCGACGGTGAGTTAAGTGACATAGAAGTTGCCGATCGAACGCCTGATGAGGGCGGGCCGATTATGAGGTCCTCCTGGCATGTTGGACGTGCTGTTAAGCCCGATAATGTACCAACCAAACTAAGACGGACTGGCCCGCCAGTTTCACGGGCCAAGTTGTTGGATGTAAATGCTCAGACGGGTTCTTTGGATTTGGTGTGCCAAACCTTCAAAGACATCGTCGAAGAGTTTGAACCTGATGTACATCAATTTTTCCCAATGACGTATTACAACAGCAAGGGCACAGAGGTAATCGGTGAGGGGTACTTCATGGTCATCTGCCAACGGATTTCTACGTTGCACGAGACGTTATGTGTTCCGCCGCTTGATGAGCGTGGGCGCTATCTGACGCCTTCAATTAGGCAAAGTCCAGAGTATCAAGCAAGCGACAAAACGTTGGATAAAAAAGTTTTTTCATCAGAGAAAATTGGATCACATCACATGTGGCGTGATCTGAAATCTCCGAGAGAATGCATGTTTTCTAACGCTTTGGGTGAGCGATTGATTGCCGCCAATCTAAGCGGGCTTGTCTACAGGACATACGAAGAAGCTTGAAAATAGCTTCATTAAGCGTAGGGCGGGGTTCTCCCCGCCGATGGCTTGGCGGGATAAATCCCACCCTACGGAGCCGGACATAGCCGATTGCCTGAGGCCACTTTGCCCTCGTTAAATGCCCCATTCCCCGCTTACCTAAAATTTTCCTGACCTACCTCATTGACTCCGTCTATTTCACTCCCTACCTATCCTTCGTTATCACTCGAACCTGTTGAGTGATAACGGCCCCCTTAGAGGGGTAAGGAATAGAATTTGAGCTTTAAGGAGCTATTACAAATGGCATTAACACCGCTTCACGACCGTGTGCTGGTTCGCCGCACTGAAGGCGAAGAAAAAACTGCTGGTGGGTTGTACATCCCAGAAAGCGCAAAAGAAAAGCCAAGCGAAGGCGAAGTTGTATCTACAGGCCCAGGCGCCCGTAAAGACAACGGCGAATTGGTCGCTATGGATGTTAAAGCAGGCGACAAAGTCCTGTTTGGCAAATGGAACGGTACAGAAATCACTGTCGACGGCGAAGACCTGTTGATGATGAAAGAATCCGACATCATGGGTATCCTTTCCTAAGCAATCGCTTGCGAAAACCGGTGCGGGATCATCCCCGCCCTACCCTAATTTATTGAATACTCTTAAGGAGATTATCACATGGCTGGTAAGGACGTAAAGTTCGGCACAGACGCTCGCAATCGTATGCTCACAGGCGTGAACATTCTAGCGGATGCTGTCAAAGTAACATTGGGCCCAAAGGGTCGTAACGTTGTCTTGGACAAATCTTTCGGCGCACCGCGCATCACCAAAGATGGTGTATCCGTGGCGAAAGAAATCGAACTAGAAGACAAGTTCGAAAACATGGGCGCACAAATGGTTAAGGAAGTTGCTTCCCGTACCAATGACGAAGCTGGCGACGGTACAACAACCGCAACAGTTTTGGCGCAAGCAATCGTTAAAGAGGGCATGAAGTCTGTAGCGGCTGGCATGAACCCAATGGATCTTAAGCGCGGCATCGACATGGCAACTAAAGCAGTTGTTGAAGCGATCAAAGCGGCGTCACGTGAAGTTAAAGACACAGACGAAGTTGCCCAAGTCGGCACCATCTCAGCAAACGGCGAAGCAGAAATCGGTCGTCAGATCGCAGACGCGATGCAAAAAGTTGGCAACGAAGGCGTTATCACTGTTGAAGAGAACAAAGGTCTTGAAACTGAGACTGATGTTGTTGAAGGCATGCAATTCGACCGCGGCTACCTTTCACCTTACTTTGTCACAAACGCTGACAAAATGACGGTTGAGTTGGAAGACTGCATGATCTTGTTGCACGAGAAGAAGCTTTCTTCTTTGCAGTCATTGGTCCCATTGCTCGAGCAAATCATCCAATCGCAAAAGCCACTTATGATCATCTCAGAAGATGTTGAGGGCGAAGCATTGGCAACTTTGGTTGTGAACAAATTGCGCGGCGGCTTGAAAATCGCAGCTGTTAAGGCACCTGGTTTCGGCGATCGTCGCAAAGCCATGTTGCAAGACATCGCGATCCTAACGGGCGGTCAAGTGATCTCCGAAGAGTTGGGTATGAAGCTAGAATCCGCTACGATGGACATGCTGGGCACTGCCAAGCGCGTCAACATCACCAAAGATGAAACAACAATCATCGATGGCAACGGCGACAAAGCTGAAATCGAAGCGCGCGTGACTCAAATCCGTCAGCAAATCGAAGAGACAGATTCAGATTACGATCGTGAAAAACTGCAAGAACGCGTAGCCAAATTGGCTGGTGGTGTTGCTGTTATCCGCGTTGGTGGCATGACTGAAACTGAAGTTAAAGAACGCAAAGACCGCGTTGACGATGCATTGAACGCGACACGTGCCGCTGTTCAAGAAGGTATCGTTGTTGGTGGTGGTGTTGCTCTGGTTCAAGCTGCTAAGAAATTGGCTGGCCTTACTGGTGCAAACAACGACCAAGACGTTGGTATCTCTATCGTTCGTAAAGCAATCGAAGCGCCTTTGCGTCAGATCGCTGAGAACGCTGGTGTTGACGGTGCTGTTGTTGCGGGCAAAATCCGCGAGAGCGACGACCTTACATTCGGCTTTAACGCACAAACTGAAGAATATGGTGACATGTTCGCATTCGGCGTTATCGATCCGGCCAAAGTTGTTCGTACAGCACTTCAAGACGCAGCATCTGTTGCATCCTTGTTGATCACAACCGAAGCAATGGTTGCTGATCGTCCATCCAAAGACGGCGGCGCACCAGGCGGCATGCCTGACATGGGCGGCATGGGCGGCATGATGTAAGAACAACTTTCCCTTCGGGGAAATTGTTCTTAGCTGTAATTATCGAAAGGGGCTGCCTATTTGGCAGCCCCTTTTGCTTTTGGACGGACCAAGTTACCGATCAACCATCGCCAAAGTGCTCAACCTTCGCTCTGCCTGCTTCACGTAGGTCTTTGGCCGTCGCAGCCATCAAATCGGCCAGTTGTTCGAACTTTTCAGCATAGCTTCTTTATCTTCACTAAAGGCAAAACTATCCAAGTCAGCGGACAGTCGTTCGCGTGCCATCCACGACATGTGACGCGTATATTCACTTGCAGCCACATCCTTGGGATCGACCAAATACAGCTGATCAAATCGGGAAAAATCAGGAAAAGAGATGTCTCTTGGGACATAACCGTTCACCATCGTGATCCGCTCACCTGCCTCACGTAGCCCTTTGGCGCGGTGCACCACCATATTACCCTGCTGCAAAACGGCATACCCAGGGCCCGGCATATCCGGAGCAACGATCTTGCTTGGGTCCAGTGGCTCTCCGGCGGCGCTCAACTGAGCAACGTCATGCTTTGTCCCGCGATAATATTCAAACTCCCCCCCAACAACTAACTTTGGGTCCGTCACGAACATCACGAAATCGATGCGCAGCGTATCGACATGCCATTTGTCGACATTCTCTCCCACCTCAAGCGGGTTGTAATTCAGATGGCCCAATTGGTGGGGCAGGGTGTGGGGGCAGCAACGGGATGCCGCATATCTTTGACAAGCTTTCAGTTAGTTCTTCGCACTGGCAAAGATCGCGCAAGAACCTTGACCGATACACACCACCCCGAACGTTTCGGGCAATCCGCGCATTGCTGGTGGTAACTGCTCCAACTTACGTGCCGTTTCCAGCATCGCAGCAATCCCTTCATCGCTTAGGATGCGGAAAATGGAGGTGACAGCAAAATCTGTAGGACATTCCGCAATCTCCTCGTCAGAATAACCCAATTCGGCCAACGACAGAACATCCGTGGGATACTCAATCTGCAAATGACGTACCGGGTCAAATTGCGGCTCATCCTCCAACATCGTGAACCCGCGGGGTGAACTGTCGGGAAAAGCCAAAGGCGCTGCGAGGTATCCGGTCACAATAAAACTCCATTTCGAATGATCTATTCCACACTAAATGGATAACATGTCCGCGCAACGGTCTAGTCCAAAAACGACTTCGGCTGGGGTATGAAAAAGCATGGATTTTGAAATACAGAAATGATGTAAACATCGCGCACCCCGTTTGGGATCGCAGCCAGTGTTGACCCATTGCATTGGTAACGGCCGATTTTCTGGTGAACCATCCGAAGGGCTGGGTATTCACGCCCTCTTCAGACATCCCCAATAACCAAATGAGAGTTTTATCAGCCAAACAACTTTTCGGGTAAGAAACATTTAATTATTGCCCATCTCTCTATTTTGAGACCATACCAAAAGCCTACATGCACCGCCAAACAGAAAGCCCCATACCCATGACCTCCAAAACCCGCATCATCGTTTCTAGCGACCACGCCGACATTCCAATGCGCCGCTCCATCGCCGCACATATCGAAGCCAAAGGTTTTGAGGTGGAAGACATCGGCCCGACCACCAATGAAAGCACCAACTACCCCACACACGGCGAAGCGGCGGCACGCAAAGTAGCCTCTGGCGATTGCTAGTTGGGCGTCATTCTATGTGGCACGGGTCAAGGCATCATGATGGCCGCGAACAAGGTCAAAGGCATCCGGTGTGGCGTTTGCTCCGACACATTCTCAGCCCGCATGATCCGCGAGCATAACGATGCGAATATGCTGTCGCTGGGCGCGCGGGTCATCGGCATGGGCCTCGCCCTTGAGATCGTCGATGCGTTCCTAGACGCCGAATTTGAAGGTGGTCGTCACGGCACACGCGTCGATATGATCACTGCGATCGAAGGCTGATGTTAGAGTTCCCTGATCACGCGCGTGAAATGCGCAGAGGCGAAGAAGACGCCGTTGATGCACTGCTTCGCGCGGCATTTGAAACAGGGGCTGAGGCAGATCTGGTGCATAATTTGCGCAAATCCGGCCAAATTGCAGGCGAAACGGTCCTTCCAATGGGGGACCGGATCGTGGGCTATTATGCGCTGTCCAAAATGGTCGCCCCGAAAAAGTGGCTATGCCTTGCGCCTGTTGCGGTTGCCCCCGATGTTCAGGGACGCCGCTATGGCACACGGATGATGGGGATGCTGACCGAATGGGCGCGCCTTAGCAAATCCACCGTGGTCGTTTTGGGCGGTGTGCCGTTTTACGAACGCGCTGGATTTTCGGCCGCACGCGGGGCGAATTTGACCTCTCCCTATCCAATCAGCCACACGATGCTGGCTGGTGAGGGATCCAGTGCGCCAAGTGAAACACTGGTCTATCCGCAATCGTTTTCCAAACTGGACTAGTCTGGACTAGGTTAGGCTGGTGTTACCCGCCCAAAACCTGCCCGCTGTTGGTGACGGCTTCTGCCCCTTTGGGCCGAAGCCCGTACACGCCCTTTTCGACCTTTTCAAACCAACCATAGTGATCGTCACGCATCATGGTCGTTGCACGTTCAACCCCAGTTTCGCGCGCTACATCCGCGCCCTTGCTGGCCCCGACCTCAAACAAATACATCGCAATTTTTAGCGCATCTTGGCGATAGGCAGTGACCAGTCCCACCCGCGTTTGACCCCCATCATTGGGATCACCGACACGGCGAGCAAATTCTGCCAACATCTTCACTTCGCGTTTCTTGGATTTACGCGGCGCATAAGGCCCAGGATCACAATGCACCTGCACCAATGCATCCTTAAGGCGCACGGTGATCAGCCCCAAACCCAAACGGCGGCACAGCTTCGTCATGTTCTTAAGGGATTTGGCAAAGGGTTTGCCCTTGCCCGTGGCCACAGCCATGTAAACTTCGTCCGAAACAGCAAGGCGCGCGATACACTGATGCACCAAGGTCAGCGAAAACCCCAGTTTCAGCTCAACAATCAGTGGCGGTTCACCACCGCGCACAGCCACCACATCAGCCGCGCCCACTTCGGATTTCACAACATATCCCTGCCCCTCAAGGAAGGATTTAACGGGGCCGTACAGATCAGTTTCGCGTGGTGTGTTCATCGGTAAAACTTATCAGCAATTGCGCTAAGAACCCAAGCGTCTAAACTAAAGTTATGACACGTGATGAATTCAACGCCTTTTGCGCCAGCCTGCCCCAATCCACCCATGTGATCCAATGGGGCAATTCTGATGTGTGGAAAGTTGGCGGCAAGCTTTATGCCCTAAGCGGCTGGCACGAAAACGATGCCGCATTTACGTTCAAGGTATCGGACATGGCGTTTCAAATTTTACCCGACATGGATGGCCTGCGCCCTGCCCCATACCTTGCGTCGCGTGGGTTGAAATGGATCCAACATTACGCCGAACCGGGGTTGTCTGATGCAGAACTGCGCAATCACATCACCTATTCATACGACATGGTCGTCGCCAAGCTGACAAAGAAGAAGCGGGCGGAACTGGGCCTTGGATGATCCCAGCGCATAGCGCATGTGACATCATAGCAAGGCGCAGATGGTGACAAGTGGATATGTGCCGCCTATAAGGCAAAAAAATTCGCACATATATTCAGGAATGTCCCCATGACAACGCTCGTTTTCGGCCACAAATCACCAGACACAGACAGCACAGGCAGCCCAATCATCTGGGCATGGTACCTGAACGAGATCAAAGGCGTTGCAGCTAAACCAGTCTTGTTGGGCGAGCCAAACACCGAAGCGTTGTTCGTGCTAAAGCGCTGGAACTTGGACAAGCCAGAAATCGTATCTGACGTTGCGGCTGACACGCCTGTCGTCATCGTTGACACAAACAACCCTGCTGAATTGCCAGCGGGCATCAATGACTGCGACATCACAGCAATCATCGACCACCACAAGTTGGTGGGTGGCCTTGAAACCAAAGGCCCAATCGACATCCGCATCGAACCTTTGGCCTGCACAGCCACAATCATGTGGAAAATGATCGGCAAAGACATGGCGCAAATGCCAACAGACGTAAAAGGCGCGATGTTGTCATGCATCTTGTCCGACACGCTGGAATTCCGTTCCCCAACCACAACGCAAGAAGACAAAGCGATTGCGCATGATTTGGCCAAAGACCTTGGCATCGACATCTCTGCATACGCCTCTGAAATGTTTGAAGCCAAATCTGACATCTCTGCCTTCTCAGACGCAGAATTGCTGCGCATGGACAGCAAAGAATTCAAAGTAGACGGCAAACAGTTCCGCGTGTCCGTGTTGGAAACAACTGCACCGAAACTGGTTCTGGACCGCAAAGACAGCCTAATGGCCTCTATGGTTGATGTGGCTGCCGAAGATGGTGCCGATGAGGTTCTGTTGTTCGTGGTCGACATCCTGAACGAGGAGGCCACATTGATGGTGCCAAATGACTTGGTCAAAACCGTTGCTGAAAAAAGCTTTGGCGCGACAGTTACGGGCGACACAGTTGTATTGCCTGGCATCATGAGCCGCAAAAAACAGATCATCCCGAACCTTAAAGTCTAAGGGCGGGGCACTGCCTTGGGCCACGCGCCCGACACATAAAACCAATACAGGGCCGCCAATCTTTGGGCGGCCCTTTGCGTTTAGCCCTTTGCCCTTCTGGTTCAGGTCGCTAAACACCAAATAACGCATTTATACCGGAGCGATTACATGTCCCAGATCATCACAAACCTTAGCGAAATTTCTGCCCGCTATGACGCCTTGTTCGTTGATTTATGGGGCTGCGTTCACAACGGTGTGGCTGCTTTGCCCGACGCCGTGAAAGCGTTGCAGGACTATCGCAAACAAGGTGGCAAAGTCATCCTTGTCACCAACTCCCCGCGCCCACGCGCAGGTGTTTTGTTGCAACTTAAGACATTTGGCGTGCCAGATGATGCGTGGGACGAAATCGCCACCTCCGGCGACAGCGCCCGTTCTGCCATGTACCGTGGCGTGGTCGGAGACAAGGTTTGGTTTATCGGCGAAGCCCACGACCAAGCGTTCTTTGATCCCATCGATGTCCTTGAGGATCCGATGGAAATCACCCAAGTACCGCTGGAACAGGCAACAGGCATTGTTTGCATGGGCCCCCAAGACTCTATGGCCGACCCAGAAACCATGCGTCCGCAGTTTTTGATGGCCAAGCAAATGGGCCTCAAACTGCTGTGCGCCAACCCTGACATTGTTGTGGATCGCGGCGACGTGCGGGAATGGTGCGCCGGTGCTTTGGCCCAGCTTTATACAGAAATGGGTGGCGAAAGCCTGTATTTCGGCAAACCACACCCCCCCATCTATGACCTTGCCCGCCGCCGCTTGTTTGCCTTGGGCGTCGATGTGCCAGACTCTGCAATCCTTGCGATTGGCGACGGTGTCATCACCGACATCAAAGGGGCCATGGGCGAAGATATCGACTCCCTGTTCATCTCAGGTGGTCTAGCCGCTGCAGAAACCAAAACAGTGACACAACCTGATCCCGCGTTGTTGGCTGCCTATCTGGAAGCAGAGCAATCAAACCCAACCTTCACAATTGGACACCTGCGCTAAGCTGTTTTTCCACTTGTCACCGCGCACCGCGCGCGTAATAAAGTTACAACGCAAGCCACACAGGGTTGCGATAATTACCTTAGGTGGCAACCATGCAAGACATCATTCGCGGCACTATCTTTATTGAAGACATCGAACTGGGTATGACGCGCAGCTTGCAGAAGGTCATCACAGATGGCGACATCGAGATGTTCGCGAAAGTCAGCACAGACCATAATCCCGTCCATATCGATGAAGAATACGCTCAAAACACCATGTTTAAAGGCCGTATCGCCCATGGGATGCTAAGCGCTGCTTTGATCTCTGCGGTCATCGGGGAACAACTGCCGGGTCACGGCACGATCTACATGGCGCAAAACCTCAAGTTTCTGGCGCCTGTTCGGCCCGGCGACACCGTCCATGCGCAAGTCACCGTGACAGACATCCAGCCCGAAAAAAGCCGCGTAAAGTTGGATTGCGTTTGCACTGTGGATGGCAAAAACGTCATCATTGGCGATGCAACCGTTATGGCCCCGTCGCGCACACCTGCATGATTTAACTTACCTTGCCTTAGGGTTCTTGCGTCGCCTCGCCCACCTCGCTAGGCAATGTTTATGCGTATTATTCGAGACTACCAATTCATAGAACCCCAAGATCGCGGCGCGACCGTCGCGATTGGGAATTTCGACGGCGTTCACATCGGTCATCAATCCGTGATCGATCTGGCGCGCGCCGCAAACCCTGACGCGCCGTTGGGGGTCATGACCTTTGAACCCCATCCCCGCGCCTACTTTGCACCCGAAGCCCCCCATTTCCGCCTGATGAGCCGCGAGGCCCGTTCTAGCCGTCTGGAAAAATTGGGCGTAGATCGGCTGTATGAGTTGAACTTTAACACCGCCATGGCCTCCCTCACGCCGCGCGAATTTGCGCAAAGCGTGATTGCCGATGGCCTTGGCCTTGCACATGTCGTTGTGGGTGCTGATTTTTGTTTTGGCAAAGACCGCGCTGGCACCACGCATGATTTGGTCGCCTTTGGAAAAGAGATGGGATTTGGCGTGACGATTGCACCACTTTTGGCCGCGAACACAGCCACAGTTTCCTCTACCGCGATCCGCAAGGCGTTGGCTGATGGGCACCCCGAAATCGCAGCCGAAATGTTGGGCCACTGGCACCGCATTGAAGGGCCCGTGATTGGCGGCGAACAGCGTGGGCGCGAGTTGGGCTATCCAACAGCCAATATGTCCGTTGATGGGCTACATCTGCCAGCCCTTGGTGTGTACGCCGTGATCTTTGACGTTCTTGATGGTCCACACGCTGGCACATATCACGGCGCGGCCTCTCTTGGGGTGCGCCCGATGTTTGGGGAAAACAAACCCAATATCGAAACCTTTGTGTTCGATTTTTCGGGTGATTTATATGACGCTCAAGCTTCTGTCGCGCTGGTCGCGTACCTGCGCGGAGAAGAGAACTTTGACAGCCTTGAGACCCTGATCACGCAAATGGATGCCGACTGTGCCCAAGCGCGTGAAATTCTGGGGGCCCTATGACCAAACTTGCCGCCAAGTTCTGGGAACGCAAACCGCTTGCCAAAATGAACTCCGATGAATGGGAAGCGCTGTGTGACGGCTGTGGCAAATGCTGCCTCAACAAGTTGGAAGACGAAGACAGCGGCGAAGTGGCCCTGACCAACATCGCCTGTCGCCTATTAGATGACGCGACCTGTCGCTGCGTCCATTACGAAAACCGCCACCAATTCGTGCCCGATTGCATTGTTTTAAAACCTGAAAACCTAGATACTCACGCCTATTGGATGCCCACAACCTGCGCCTACCGATTGTTGTGGGAAGGCAAGCCATTGCCAGAATGGCACCCTTTGGTAACGGGAAACCCCGATTCCGTGCATGAGGCGGGCATAAGCATCAAAGGGCAAACCCTATCCGAATTTGATATCCCAGAAGAAGATTGGGAAGATCACATTATCGAGGAACCACAGTAATGTTTTTTGCATCCGACAACGCAGGCCCCGCCCTGCCTGAAGTGATGCAAGCCCTCACTGACGCCAACACCGGCTACCAAATGCCCTACGGCAACGACACCATCATGGACGAGGTCCGCCAAACCCTGCGTGATCTGTTTGAAGCACCAGAGGCCACGATATATCTGGTCACGACTGGAACCGCCGCGAACTCACTGGCCTTGGCCAGCTACACACAGCCATGGGACACCATCTTTTGCTCACCCGTTGCCCACATCCATGAGGATGAATGCAACGCACCCGAATTTTACGCAGGCGGTGCCAAACTCACCTTGGTCCCCGGCACCGATCGCATGACGCCCGATGCCTTGCGCGCCACTATCACAAACGAACAAAACCGCGGCGTCCACGGACCACAACGCGGGCCCGTGTCGATCACGCAAGTGACCGAACAAGGTGGCGTTTATAGCGTTGAAGAAATCCAAGCGCTCAGCGCTGTGGCCAAAGAATTCGACCTGCCTGTTCACCTAGACGGCGCACGTTTTGCCAATGCTCTTGTGGCATTGGGCTGTACGCCTGCTGAAATGACGTGGAAAGCTGGGGTTGATATGGTCAGTTTTGGCGGCACTAAAAACGGCTGTATGGGTGTCGAAGCCGTGATCTTTTTTGAGCCCACAAAAGCATGGGAATTTGAACTGCGCCGCAAACGCGGGGCGCATCTATTGTCCAAACATCGCTACCTTTCGGCACAAATGTCTGGATACCTCAAAGAGGGCGCTTGGCTAAAGGCCGCAACCAAAGCCAACGACAACTGCGCCCATCTGCTTAGCGGTCTTAAAGCGAATGGCGCAAATATCCTGCACTCGGTCGATGCAAACATCATCTTCGCCACATTGCCACGCGCCGTGCACCAAAAGCTATTGGGCAGTGGCGCGGTTTACTACGTGATGGGTGGTGATGTGGACGCAGGTGATCCAGACGAGCAATTGATGGCGCGGTTTGTGTGTGATTGGTCTCTCAGCACGCAGCAGATCGACCAGTTTATCTCACTCTTCTAATCCGCTCAAAAACGCGCGAATGACGTCGGCCACCTGTTCGGGGTGCGTCAGCGGTGCCATGTGACCTGCACCTTCAATGCTGGCGCTGGTAGCATCAGGTAAACGCCGCGCGATTGCTTCATTGATAAAGCCTGCGACCTCATTTGACGCACCACCTTTGATCAACAAAGCAGGCATTGTTGCACGCGCAAACATATCGTTCTTCAACAATCCCGCGCTGTCCTCTTCCAAGAACGGCGCACTGCCAACGACAAAATGAATACGCTCGGTCATATAGCTGCGGGCACGCGGTGAAAAATCGGCCCATTTGGTGCCATCACCCCAAACACGATTAAAGCAACGTGCAGCCGTTTCGCGGTCACCTGCGGCCCATGCCGCATTGAATTCCTCGTTCACACCAAGAGCCGCAAACATTTCATCAGGGTAGTCCGCAATCGCGGGCGCAAAATAGACAGGTTCAATCATGGTCACGCTGCGCACCAATTCTGGATGCTCGATCGCCAACCGCATGGCGACAGTTGCGCCAAAGGAATGACCGATCAAATCCATCGGTTCTGTCAGCAACGCGCGGCCCATATCGGTGGCCACATCGTGCAAGTCGCCCGTGCCATCCCAATCACCAGATCGGCCATGACTTGGCAAATCATAGGCAAGAGCAGTCAATTGATCCGACAACGCCCCCATCAGACCCGTCAACGAACCCGAGTGCGCAAGCGAACAGTGGATGGCAAGGGCCTGACGCGGCCCCTGCCCAAATATACGTGTATGTGTGTGCACGTTTGGAATTAAGCCTTTGATGCCAAATGCGCATCAAGGTCCGCAATACGGTCTTGGCCCCAGAATCGTGTGCCATCATCCGTGATGTAGAATGGCGCACCGAACACACCGGCAGCGACAGCTTCTTCCAGATTGCGGCCATAGGTTTCTGCACCTTCCAAAAGACCGCTGTCAGCCAAGGATGGATCAAAACCAGCTTCTTCTAGGCATGCTTTGATCACGGTATCTTCGGCGATGTCTTTCTCTTCAACCCAAACAGCACGCAACAACGCGTGAACCGCTTTGCCCATATCGCCGCCACCAGCGTTTTGCGCTGCGATCAATGCATAGGATGATGGGGCCATGTTGGTTGGCCAGTGCGCAGGCTTTAGATTGAAATCCATGCCCAAAGCCGCAGATTGGCGCAACAGATCGATGCCACGATATTCCATACGGCTGATGTGGCGATCTTTCGGCGCAGTGCCACCGGTACGGCCAAACAGGCTCATGATATCAAGAGGTTTGTACGTGATTGTTGCGCCGTGTTTTGCCGCAACTTCTTCCATACGAGTGCCAGCAAGGTAGGCATATGGGGAAAGGGTCGCAAAGTAATAATCGATATGAGCCATTATGTTTCTCCAATAGGTCGGGCTAAGCTTTGCCCAGAACTATAGGCATGATAAGCGGATGCCACCATCGCGAATCTGTCAAATATACATGCGGCGTATCCGCCGCATCTCTGGGGATCTAAAATATGCCAGTCACCGACCAACCCAAACTGATCACAGGCAACGCTAACAAACCTTTGGCCTCTTCCATCGCCGAACGTATGTCGTTGCACAGCGGCGTAGATGTGGGACTTGTTGATGCCCGCGTCGAACGATTTAATGATGGCGAGATTTTTGTAGAAGTGTTCGAAAACGTACGTGGCGAGGATATGTTTATCATCCAGCCAACGTCCAACCCTACCAATGACAACCTGATGGAACTGCTGATCATGTGTGATGCACTGCGTCGCTCCTCTGCGGCACGTATCACAGCGGTGATCCCATACTTCGGTTATGCCCGTCAGGACCGCCGCACAAAGGCGCGTACACCCATCACTGCCAAGATGGTTGCCAACATGATGGTTGGTGCAGGTATCGAACGGGTTCTAACAATGGACCTTCACGCTGCACAGATCCAAGGGTTCTTTGATATCCCAGTGGACAACCTTTATGCCTCTCCTGTTTTTGCTTTGGACATTAAGGACCAATTCAAAGACCGCATGGACGAGCTAATGGTTGTTTCCCCTGACGTTGGTGGCGTTGCTCGTGCACGCGAATTGGCCAAACGTATCAACTCCCCCCTATCCATCGTGGACAAGCGTCGCGAAAAACCAGGCGAGATCGCAGAAATGACAGTGATCGGGAACGTTGAGGGCAAGGTTTGCCTGATCGTGGACGACATCTGCGATACTGCGGGCACCCTATGCAAAGCAGCTGAAGTGCTGCTTGAGAACGGCGCTAAGGAAGTACACAGCTACATCAGCCACGGCGTTATGTCTGGCCCAGCGGTAGAGCGTGTGACCAATTCGGTGATGAAGTCTTTGGTCATCACCGACACGATCCAACCAACACAAGCCATCCTTGATGCAGGCAACATCCGCGTTGTGCCAACGGCACCTGTGTTTGCCCAAGCGATCATGAACATCTGGACAGGCACATCCGTATCGTCGTTGTTTGAGGCCGAAAGCCTTGGACCAATCTACGACGGCATGTACCCGGCAGAATAACAAAAGGGCGCTGCAAAGCGCCCTGTTTCTAGATTAAATCGGGCGGGTTCATCCCCGCCCTTTTTTGTGGGATCTGTACCCTACATCACGTCCCAATCATCTTCATCACTCAACTCACCAATGGCTATCCATCCAATGCGGGCACGGGCGACGCGTGTGTCACCCCATGTGCGAAACACCAGATCAAAACCATTCTCAGTCACAGTTTCTGCGGCAACATCAGCACGGATTACCGTGGAAGCATCCATGTCCCAAAGGCTCACAGACGTTTGTACATTTGGCGGGGTGTGGAACGGCTCCGAGAATTTGATACGGCGGCGACGTTCGCGTTGACCGCGACCCGTCCACATTTCACCATCATTCTCAAAGTCCGAGAAGAGGACGGTGTCCCCTTGCTCTATTCCCATTAGACGGCTGCGTAGGCGCTTCATAATCACTTCACTTCAAATTCGATTCATCATTAACACCTAATAGGGGAGATTACGCCCCCCAAAAAAGCAAAAAAGGCCCCGAAAAACGGGGCCTCTATTACTCTTAAGATAGTCGGGTCAAATTACTTTGAGCCGATACCCATATCATCGCCCATTGCGACCATGTCTGCCAACAACTTGGCAGCATCATCAACCGGGCCCGGCTCGTTTTCAAAGAACTCTTTGGCATTGTTCAGCGCAGCGCGCGCTTCAGCAACCATTTCGCTCATGTCTTCGGCCGTCATATCGCCTTTTGCCACTGCACGTTCAGCCAAAACTGAAACGCCTGCAGCACTGATCTCAGCAAAGCCACCGGTCACAACGTATTCTGTTGTGGCGTCTGGTGCCTCAACACGCAGCACACCAGGGCGCAACGTGGTGATTGTTGGAGCATGATTGGCCATAACCGTCATGTCGCCATCGGCACCAGGGATTTGCACTGATGTCGCTGGCCCGGAGGCCAGAGACTTTTCAGGTGAAACCAGATCAAATTGCATAGTGTCTGCCATTGTTCAGGCTCCTTAGGCTGCGTCTGCTGCCATTTTCTCGGCTTTTGCAATCACATCTTCGATGCCGCCAACCATGTAGAAGGCGCCCTCTGGTAGGTGATCGTATTCGCCAGCTACAACAGCTTTGAACGACTTGATTGTGTCTTCCAAAGGTACCTGTTTGCCGTCTGCGCCAGTAAATACTTTTGCAACGTCAAATGGTTGGCTTAGGAAACGTTCAATCTTACGCGCACGAGCAACTGACAATTTGTCTTCTTCTGACAATTCGTCCATGCCCAAAATCGCGATGATGTCTTGCAAAGACTTATAACGCTGCAAAACTTGCTGAACGTCTGTCGCAACTTTGTAGTGCTCGTCACCAATGATCAACGGATCTAGCAAACGTGATGTTGAACCAAGTGGGTCAACCGCTGGATAGATACCTTTTTCTGAGATGGAGCGATCCAAAACAGTTGTCGCATCAAGGTGAGCAAACGATGTCGCTGGTGCAGGGTCGGTAAGGTCATCCGCAGGAACGTACACAGCTTGAACTGATGTAATGGAACCGTTCTTTGTAGACGCGATACGCTCTTGCATCATGCCCATGTCGGTTGCCAATGTTGGCTGGTAGCCAACCGCAGATGGGATACGACCCAAAAGCGCAGAAACCTCAGAACCAGCTTGAGTAAAGCGGAAGATGTTATCAACGAAGAACAAAACGTCAGAACCCGTGTCATCGCGGAACTGCTCTGCCAAAGACAAACCAGTCAAAGCAATACGCATACGCGCACCGGGAGGTTCGTTCATCTGACCGTATACCAGAGCAATCTTAGACTCTGGCAAGTTGTCAGGAACGATAACGTTAGATTCGATCATCTCGTGGTAAAGGTCATTCCCTTCACGCGTACGCTCACCAACACCCGCGAACACGGACACACCGGAGTGTACCTTCGCAATGTTGTTGATCAATTCCATGATCAAAACGGTTTTGCCAACACCAGCACCACCGAACAAACCAATTTTACCACCTTTAGTGTAAGGGGCCAAAAGGTCGATCACTTTGATGCCCGTTGTCAAAATCTCAGTCGCAGTGGACTGTTGATCAAACGCTGGCGCTTCGCCGTGGATTGAACGTGTTTCAGTCGCGATAACTGGACCCTGTTCGTCAACAGGCTCGCCTGTCACGTTCAAAATGCGGCCCAATGTGCCGGAACCAACTGGAACCTGAATAGGTTCACCAGTGTCAGTTACCGCAGCGCCACGGACCAAACCTTCGGTCGCGTCCATCGCAATTGCGCGTACTGTGTTTTCGCCAAGGTGCTGCGCTACTTCTAGCGTCAGTTTCTTGCCGTTGTTGTCAGTCACAATAGCGTTCAGAATTGCAGGAAGGTTATCCTGAAACTGAACGTCGACGACCGCGCCGATGACTTGAGTAATTTTGCCGACTGCATTTGCCATGTCGTATTTCTCCGGTTCTTTAGAGTGCTTCCGCACCCGAAATAATTTCAATCAGCTCGTTGGTGATCACGGCTTGACGCGAACGGTTGTATTGGATCGTCAACTTGTCGATCATTTCACCCGCATTTCGTGTCGCGTTGTCCATTGCGGACATACGCGCGCCCTGTTCGGACGCTCCGTTTTCCAACAGCGCACTAAAGATGGCAGTTGCAACACCACGTGGCAGCAAGTCAGCCAAAATGGCCTCTTCGCTTGGCTCGTAGTCGTACAATGCCGCTTCAGCTGCATCCTCTTCTACTTCAAATGAAGCTGGAATAATTTGCTGTGCCGTTGGGATCTGAGTCACAACGTTTTGGAATTGCGCATAGAAGATAGTCGCAACGTCGAATTCACCTGCATCAAAGCGGGTCAACACGTCTTTTGCGATGCCTTGCGCATCCGTATAACCAACACGCTTGACCTCTGTCATATCGACATGGCCTACAAACAAATCGCCAAATTCGCGCTTCATTTGATCGCGGCCTTTTTTGCCAACGGTCAAGATCTTAACAGTCTTGCCCGCAGCCTTCAAAGCAGCAGCGTGGAGTTTAGCCTTCTTAACGATGTTCGTATTGAAACCGCCGCAAAGACCACGTTCTGACGTCATGACAACCATCAACTGCACGTCGTCGCTGCCAGTACCTGACAACAATTTCGGCGCAGAGCCGCTGCCACCTACGGACGCGGCCAAGCCACCCATCACCGCGTTAAAACGCGTTGTATAGGGACGTGACTGCTCCGCAGCTTCCTGCGCGCGGCGAAGCTTCGCCGCGGCAACCATTTGCATGGCCTTTGTGATCTTACGAGTGTTCTTAACACTCGTGATCCTGTTTTTGAGTTCCTTGAGGTTGGCCATCTGGCTTTATCCCCTTAAGCGAAATCTGCGACGAATGCGTCAAGTGCGGCTTTGATCTTGTCTGCCAATTCACCCTTCACCTTACGGTCGTTGTCTGTGATGTCAGCCAACAAGTCCGCATTGTTGTTGCGCAGGTGCGCCAACATTGCAGTCTCGAAACGACCAACCTCAGTAACAGCAACTGCATCGAGGTAACCATTTGTACCTGCATAGATGACGCAAACGATTTCGGCGTTGGTCAACGGTGCATACTGTGGTTGCTTCATCAACTCAGTCAAACGCGCACCGCGGTTCAACATTTGTTGTGTTGCAGCGTCCAGATCGGAACCGAACTGCGCAAATGCAGCCATTTCACGATACTGAGCCAAGGAAAGTTTCACCGGACCAGCAACCGAAGACATAGCTTTGGTTTGAGCAGATGAACCAACACGAGACACAGATAGACCTGTGTTCACAGCAGGACGGATACCTTGGTAGAACAATTCAGTTTCCAAGAAGATCTGACCGTCAGTGATCGAAATCACGTTTGTCGGAATAAACGCAGAAACGTCGCCGCCCTGAGTTTCAATGATCGGCAAAGCTGTCAATGAACCGTTGCCGGATGCATCGCCCAATTTCGCAGAACGCTCAAGCAATCTGGAGTGAAGATAGAAAACGTCACCAGGATACGCTTCACGTCCTGGAGGACGACGAAGTAGCAAGGACATTTGACGGTAAGACACAGCTTGCTTTGACAAATCATCATAGATGATCAAAGCGTGGCGACCGTTGTCGCGGAAGTGCTCAGCCATTGTAGTCGCAGCATATGGTGCCAAGAACTGCATAGGTGCAGGATCGGACGCCGTTGCAGCAACAACGATGGAATATTCCATCGCGCCAGTTTCTTCGAGCTTCTTAACCAACTGCGCAACAGTAGAACGCTTTTGGCCAATCGCAACATATACACAGTACAATTTCTTATACTCGTCGTCGCCAGCAGCTTCGTTGTATGATTTTTGGTTCAGGATCGCATCCAGAGCCACAGCTGTTTTACCAGTTTGGCGGTCACCAATGATCAATTCGCGTTGGCCACGGCCAATTGGGATCATCGCGTCAACAGACTTCAGACCAGTCGCCATCGGTTCGTGAACCGATTTACGTGGAATGATGCCCGGTGCTTTAACTTCAGCCAAACCGCGTTTCGAAGTTTTGATCGGACCTTTGCCGTCGATTGGGTTACCCAAACCGTCAACAACACGACCCAAAAGTTCGTCACCGATTGGCACGTCCACGATTGAGTTGGTGCGCTTAACAACGTCACCCTCTTTAATGTCTTGGTCAGACCCGAAGATAACAACACCAACGTTGTCAGATTCTAGGTTCAAGGCCATGCCTTGGATTCCACCAGGGAATTCAACCATTTCACCGGCTTGAACACTGTCCAAACCATATACACGCGCGATACCGTCACCGACGGACAGAACGCGGCCAACTTCGGCTACTTCTGCTTCTTGACCAAAGTTTTCGATCTGGTCTTTCAGGATCGCAGAAATTTCTGCAGCTTGGATACCCATTTATCCGACCTCTTTCATTACGTTCTGGAGGGAATTGAGCTTCGAGCGGATCGACGTATCGATCATTTTCGAACCCACTTTAACGACAAGACCGCCGATGAGAGATTCATCCACGGTCGCATTGATGGTTACAGTCTTACCAAGTTTCGCTTTGAGCGTTTTGGCAAGCTTGTCTGATTGCGCCTTCGTCAGCGCCGAAGCACTGGTGACGTCCGCTGTAACTTCACCGTTGTCTTCAGCAATAGCTTCGCGCAGGGCGACAACCAACTGAGGCAATACAAACAAACGACGCTTTGAAGCCATCAAGGCCAGCGTGTTGCTCATAATTGGTGAAAGTTTCATCTTCTTCGCGAGGCTAGCAATTGCTGCACCCTGTTCTTCGCGCGAATAGATAGGAGAATGGATCAGCGCATTAAAGTCGCTGCTGTCTGCCATTGCATCGGACAAAACGCCCAAATCTGTTTCAATGGCTTTGACCTTCTTGCCGTCTTTGGCAAGGTCGTACACGGCCGTTGCATAACGGCCCGCAATACTTGTGGCAATCGAAGCTGGTTCTGACACGTCCACCCTTCCGATGTCATGGCCCTACGTTTCCACCAGATGGTTTGGCGTAGGGGGTTGGATCGCTCCAATACATATCGGAACGATGAAATCAGGGCGTACGTAACAGAGGTAATCGCGCCTCGCAACATATCTGTGACATCGCGTCCTGATCGGCTTATTCAATAGTTTCAAGGTATTAAGCGAGGTGCGACCCTTTGTGGCAGTATTTTTGTTAGGGTTTTTGTAATTATTTTGCCGAATTGGACGTCGAATCCCCGGAATCCGCCGGATATTTGGCCCCTCACACGCGCCAGAAGACCGATACCCCAACCCACAGCAATACGATCACACCAGTTAAAGTCGCCCAATTTGACTCAAGCCACCAACACCCATAGCGTGAACCACTAATTATTAGAATGCGTGGTTTAACGATGATCTCTTTTTTATTGCTCGCCCTTTTGGGCACAGGGCTTGCGGCATTCGCAGTTGAATCTTTCGGTGACGACGGTGAGGAAACGAGCGAACCAACGGCCGAAACGGACATTATACAAGGGACCAACCAACCCGACATTTTGGAAGCGATGGAAAACCAAACTGTCAATGGCTTTGCAGGCGATGACACGATCGAGGCCGTTGGCGACGGCGCCCTAGTGAACGGCGGCCCGGGCGACGACAGGTTGTTTTCCTTCGTTGGTGAAGATGTAACCCTGAACGGCGGTGGCGGCAGTGATCACATTGTTTTCCAAAGCAATGGATCTGAGGACAGCGATCTAAGCTTTGTTCAGGGCGGTTCTGGGGATGACACCATTGATGCCTTTGGCGAAGACGGCGTGATTGATGGTGGCGCAGGAAATGACATCATCAGCATTCAAGGGACGCTACTCAGTGCGTCTGGTGGTGCTGGCGACGATACGATCAGTGGCGACTCGGCTGACTTTGGGGGCGGAACATCACTTTATGGCAATGCCGGTGACGACATTCTCATTCTGGAAAACTCGCCAGGCTATCAAATTGGTGCCATCGCCGATGGTGGCGCAGGAAACGATAGGATCGAAACAAGCACCTATCTTAACAGCGCAGACTCGTTTGACACCTTAACCGGCGGCGACGGCGATGACCGATTTGAATTGATTTTCACGGGTATTGAATTTGACAGCGAAGCCCCGGATAGAGGTGTCGTGACGACGATCACCGATTTTGTCCCTAGCGAAGACG
>JAGSGK010000170.1 GCA_023955215.1 Paracoccaceae bacterium | reverse complement strand
TAGACGCACACAAGCTGGGATTGCCCAAGGCGCGGGCTTTGCCCTCGACCTGTGCAAAGCCCGATTTGAAATCGGGTGCCAATTGCCGAGCGATGGTTGGCGGAATCCACGACATCGCGCGATATGATCCGGATGTCGTTGCCACCCTCACAGATTGGGATCGGCGCGGGTGATATTGTTGAGTTGCCCGCAGGTGGGAACGAGGGCGGGGGCCTGTTTCGGGTGGATCGTATTGAGCATGGTGCATCACAGTTGGTTGAGGCTGTTCGGATTGATCCATCTGTTTATGAGCCATCCGAGATTGCGGACGAATTGGCGCGGGTTGAAGCCTTTGTCGCGTCTGTCCCCGTTGTCCCATTGTTCATGGACCTGCCCTTGATCCAACAAGAGGACGCACCCCATGCCCCATATTTGGCGGTGTCAGCAAGCACTTGGCCCGGGGATATCGCGGTTTATCGATCTTCGACGCAGGAGAATTATGCGCTGAGCGATATTGTGTCCGCACGTTCGATCATTGGGATGACGCTGAATGAATTGCCCCGCGCCAGCGCTGGGCTGGTGGATCGGGGCGGATCGCTTGACGTTAAGTTGGACTTTAGTGCGCTGTCTTCGGTGACCCAAGAGGCCTTGTTAAGTGGCGCAAATCTGGCTGCAATTGGGGATGGAACAAGCGGCAATTGGGAAATGTTCCAGTTTCAGGATGCTGAGCTGATAGGTGCTGGAACTTTTGCATTGAGTACAAGATTGCGTGGGCAGCTGGGGTCGGATGCGTTGATCCCTGATGCGTGGCCTGCGGGATCGTGGTTTGTGCTGATGAACGGCACGCCTGAGCAGATCAACTTCCCAGCTAACCTGCGCAACATTGAACAGAATTTCCTGATTGGGCCTGCAAACAGACCTTATGATGATCCATCCTATGCCGCACAGGCGCATTCTTTTGATGGGATCGGATTGCGGCCATATGCACCTGTACATTTACGCAAAGATGGTGTGGCTGACCATCAGTTCAGTTGGATCAGACGCACGCGAATGGACGGGGATGATTGGTCGTTGCCTGACGTACCACTGAACGAGGAAACTGAAAGTTATTGCATTCAAGTCAAGGTGGAAGGGCAGTTGAAACGTGAGGTTATGGTTGGCACCTCGGTCTGGAACTATACGGTTGCAATGCGCGCAGTTGATGGGATTTTCGGGCCTTATGCGGTTGAAGTTGCACAGTTGTCGGCGCGGTTTGGTGCTGGACTTGCAGCGCGAACGGTTGTCGCGGCGTAATGCGGCCCGTTTTGGTCACTGACCTGACAATGGCCGCACGCGCATTACTGGCTGCACCATATGCACAGCGTATGGAGCTTGCAGCGGGTATGCTGCAAGCTGCGGATTTTGGGGATCGGTATCGGCGTCGGTTTGGACAGGTTCATCCCTGTTTGGGTGACGGTACATTAGCCGCCGCAGCGCGCAAACATGCCTTGGCGATTGAGCCGGCGCTGGACGATATGGATTATTGCGCCTGTTTGGAGCTGGTTTTGCTACAACTGATGGCGCGGCGTATGTAATCACGCGCAGAATAGTGCGAATTTTGGCCATTCAATTTCGCAATAGTGCTCATCACAGCTTTGCGTTTGGCAATTTAGGTCTTACATGGCTATTCTAAGCGAGAACCTAAAAAGGCTTTGACCATGGCTGACGTACGCACGAACATTCAATCTATCGACCCAGTATGGGAACAAATCCAAGATGAAGCCCGTCAGGCCGTTTTGGACGAACCCTTGGTTGGTGGTTTTGTTCACGCCTGTATCTTGCACCACAAATCGCTTGAAAAAGCGCTGTCTTATCGCGTTGCGGCCAAATTGGCGTCCAACGAGATGTCGATGGTTGTGGTGCGCGAAATCGTGGAAGAAGCCTATGCGGCTGAACCTGCATTGGTTGCGGCGTCACGTGCGGATTTGGTTGCGATCTTTGAACGCGATCCAGCCTGCCACCGTCTTTTGCAGCCGATCCTTTATTTCAAAGGCTATCAGGCGATCCAAGCCTACCGCGTTGGCCACTATTTGTGGACCCAAGGTCATCATGATCTGGCGTATTTCTTTCAGATGCGTGTGTCTGAAATCTTTGGCGTTGATATTCACCCAGCCGCCCGTATTGGCCGTGGGATCATGATTGACCACGCGCACTCTATCGTCATTGGCGAAACGGCTGTGGTGGGGGACAACGTGTCCATGCTGCACTCTGTCACCCTTGGTGGTACCGGCAAGGAAGAAGAAGATCGTCATCCTAAGATCGGCAATGGTGTATTGATCGGGGCGGGTGCCAAGGTGCTGGGCAACATCACTGTGGGCGACTGTAGTCGTATCGCTGCGGGTTCTGTGGTGTTGCAGGACGTGCCTGCGTGCAAGACAGTCGCAGGTATTCCGGCGAAGATTGTGGGCGAGGCGGGTTGTGATCAACCGGCGGTGTCAATGAACCACATGCTGGGTCCAGACGCGAAGTAATCAACTGGTAATCTTAAAGAAAAGGCGCGGCAGGTCATCCCTGCCGCGCCTTTTTGTTTAGGCCAACATGCCCATTGGGTTTTCAAGGTTGTCGACAATTGCGTTCAGCAATAGCGCACCCAAGGCCCCATCGATCACACGGTGATCAACAGACAGTGTCACGGACATCACGGTTGCAACCATCAGGTCGCCATCCGGTCCAACAATGGCTTTCTTCTTGCCCGCACCAACGGCCAAGATTGCGCCATGTGGTGGGTTGATAACCGCATCAAAGTTGTCGATGCCGAACATGCCCAAGTTGGAGATAGCAAAGCTACCACCTTGGTACTCATGTGGGGCAAGTTTGCGATCTTTGGCGCGTGTTGCGAGGTCTTTCATTTCTGCGGAAAGTACAGAAAGTGATTTAACTTCAGCGTCTTTAAGAACCGGAGTGAACAAGCCACCCTCGATGGCCACAGCCACTGCAACGTCTGATGGCTTGAGGTTGAACACACGATCGCCAGCCCAAACCGCATTTGCGTCAGGCACAGATTGCAGCGCCAAAGCACAGGCTTTGATGATGAAATCATTGATCGAAAGTTTAACGTCACGTGCAGCAAGCTGCTTGTTCAACTCACCACGGAACGAGAGCAGCGCATCAAGGTTGATGTCACGGCGCAGGTAGAAGTGTGGCACAGTTTGTTTGGCTTCTGTCAGGCGTGCCGCGATAACTTTGCGCATGCCGTTCAATGGGATTTCGGTGTATTCGCGATCTGCGTACATTTTGGCAACGGCATCTGCTGATGCGCTTGTTGGCATTGCAGCGGCTGTTGGTGCTGCGGCAGAAACGGCTTCTGGTGCGGCACTTGCGCCTTCAACGTCGGCTTTGACGATGCGACCACGTGGGCCAGAGCCGGTCATGGTTGTCAGGTCAACGCCTTTGTCTGCTGCGATGCGGCGGGCCAAAGGTGAGGCGAATACGCGATTGCCGTCTTTGGCTGCCGGTGCGGCAGGCGCAGGTGTTGGGGCAACGACCGCTGGTGCTGCGGCTTGTGCCACTGGTGCAGGTGCGGCGGCTGGAGCAGCGGCTGATGCAGAGATGTCACCAGCGCTTTCGCCGTCTTCCAGAAGAACCGCGATGACGGCGTTTACTTTAACGCCTTCGGTGCCCTCAGCGACCATGATCTTGCCGATGACGCCTTCATCAACGGCTTCAAATTCCATCGTCGCCTTATCGGTTTCGATTTCCGCAAGTAGATCGCCAGAAGATACAGTGTCACCTTCTTTGACCAACCATTTGGAAAGCGTGCCTTCTTCCATGGTTGGTGAGAGCGCGGGCATGAGAATTTCGATTGGCATGTCTGCTACTCCTTATTTGTAAGTGACTTGTCTCACAGCGGCGATAACTTCGTCCGTTGTGATCAAGGCGTGGCGTTCAAGGTTAGCGGCATATGGCATTGGTACGTCTTTGCCGGTGCAGTTGATCACTGGGGCATCGAGGTAGTCAAACGCTTCTTGCATTAGAACTGAGCTGATGTAGCTGCCAACAGAACCCTGTGGCCAACCTTCTTCAACTGTCACACAACGGTTTGTTTTCATGACAGATTTGATGATGGCTGCTGTGTCCATTGGACGGATCGTGCGCAGATCAAGAACCTCAACAGAGATACCTTCTTCGGCCAGCTTATCAGCGGCTTCTAAGGCATATGTCATGCCGATGCCAAAGCTGACAATCGTGACGTCATTACCTTCGCGCCAGATGCGGGCCTTACCAAACGGAACAGTGTAATCCTCAACGTCCGGCACATCGAATGTTTTGCCGTACATGATTTCGTTCTCTAAGAAGATCACTGGGTTGTTGTCGCGGATGGCTGTTTTCATCAGGCCTTTGGCGTCAGATGCGGCGTATGGCATCGCGACCTTCAGACCAGGGACCTGCATGAACCATGCAGCGTAGTCTTGGGAGTGCTGTGCGCCAACGCGGGCTGCAGCGCCGTTCGGGCCACGGAATACCATAGGGGCACCCATTTGACCTCCGGACATGTACAATGTCTTAGCCGCAGAGTTGATGATGTGATCCATCGCTTGCATGGCGAAGTTGAATGTCATGAATTCAACAACCGGACGCAGACCTGCAAAGGATGCACCAGTAGCCACACCGGCAAAGCCGTGTTCGGTGATTGGCGTGTCGATGATGCGTTTAGGACCAAATTCGGCGAGCATGCCTTGGCTGATCTTATAAGCGCCTTCATATTCGGCAACTTCTTCACCCATCAGGAATACGGTGTCGTCGCGACGCATTTCTTCGGACATACCTTCGCGAATGGCTTCGCGGACGGTTTGTTGCTTCATCGGCGTGCCTTCAGGCCAGTCCGGTGATGTGTCCACGATTGGCGCTGCTGGTGCAGAGGCGGCTGCCACTGGGGCAGGGGCCGCTTCGACAGGGGCCGCTTCTGCAACTGGTGCAGAGGCCACGATCGCGTCAGCGCTTTCGCCGTCTTCAAGAAGCACAGCTATCGCTGCGTTCACTTTGACGCCTTCGGTGCCTTCAGCGATCAAGATTTTGCCTATCACGCCTTCATCAACCGCTTCGAATTCCATCGTCGCTTTGTCTGTTTCAATCTCGGCCAAGATGTCGCCGGATTTTACTGTGTCGCCTTCTTTAACCATCCATTTGGCCAAAGTGCCTTCTTCCATCGTTGGAGAGAGTGCGGGCATTAGAATTTCGGTAGCCATATCAATCTCTCCTATTATGCGTAGATGTCGGTCCACAGCTCTTCAAGAGCTGGTTCCGGGCTGTTTTTTGCAAATTCAGCGGATTCATTAACAACCGCTTTGATGTCTTTATCGATAGTTTTGAGGTCATCCTCAGTCGCATGTTTGCCGGTTAGCAGCATTTCACGAACTTGTTCGATTGGATCACGCTCGTCGCGCATTTTCTGGACCTCTTCACGTGTCCGGTATTTTGCTGGATCCGACATAGAGTGGCCGCGATAGCGATATGTTTTGATTTCTAGGATGTACGGGCCTTTGCCTGAGCGACAGTGCGCCACAGCAGTTTCACCAGCGGCCTTAACGGCCAGAACGTCCATACCATCAACAGCTTCACCCGGAATGCCGAATGATTTACCGCGCTCGTAGATTTCAGCGGACGATGTGGAACGCTGCTGGGAAGTGCCCATCGCGTATTGGTTGTTCTCGATTACGGAGATACATGGAAGGTCCCAAAGGGCGGCCATGTTGAATGTTTCATATACCTGACCTTGGTTTGCAGCGCCGTCACCGAAGTAGGTGAAAGTCACGCGACCATTTTCTTGGTATTTGTCAGCAAAGGCTAGACCTGCACCAAGTGGTACTTGTGCCGCAACAATGCCGTGTCCGCCGTAGAAATGCTTTTCCTTCGAGAACATGTGCATTGAGCCGCCTTTCCCTTTGGAATAGCCACCCTCGCGTCCGGTCAATTCTGCCATCACGCCGTTTGCGTCCATGCCGCATGCCAACATGTGGCCGTGGTCACGGTAAGATGTGACGCGCTTGTCGCCTTCTTCAGCAGCAGCTTCCAAACCAACAACAACAGCTTCTTGACCGATGTAGAGGTGGCAAAAGCCACCAATCAGGCCCATGCCATATAGTTGTCCGGCTTTTTCTTCAAAGCGGCGGATTAAAAGCATGTCTTTATAAAGAGCTTTCAATTCGTCAGCTGAGACGTTCGGCTTGTCTGCGGGTTGCTTTGTCGTTTTGCGCGCGGCCATACGGCATCCTCCGTCAAGATAGTTTAGCGTTAAACTATCTCTTACATGAATTTTTCCTGTGATGCGAGAGGCAATATTCCCAAAAGGTATTCAGGCCATTAACAGGCTGTTTTTATTCAAATATTTGGAAAGTTAATCCTGTAGAGTAGAGCTGCGATCAGCGAATGACGATTTCGTCCGCGCGCACCATACCCAAAACTGAACGGGCTTGTTCGTCTAGAAGATCAAGATCAAGGTAGTCATCCGAGAGGCGACGCGTCAGATTTTCCATCAGCTCAACGTCTGCTTTTACTTGGATCAATTGAAGCTGAAGGGCTTCGGCTTCCGCCGTGATTTCTACACGGCGGAACAACCCGAAGTCCCCTTGCACTGCTGCAAAAGTAAAATAGAC
>JAGSGK010000160.1 GCA_023955215.1 Paracoccaceae bacterium | reverse complement strand
TGCGGACAAAGCGGGCTTTGATCTTTGAAAAACCAATGACCGCTTTC
The DNA here is from genome assembly GCA_023955215.1 of Paracoccaceae bacterium. Lineage (GTDB taxonomy): Bacteria > Pseudomonadota > Alphaproteobacteria > Rhodobacterales > Rhodobacteraceae > Ascidiaceihabitans. Next base: position 7,034 of record JAGSGK010000160.1, on the reverse strand, counting down.
AGCCCATTTTGAGAAAGGGTCTTTGGCCTAACGCTATGACAATCCTCAATTTCAACAACGCAAATGACGCCGAACTTTGAGCAGTGGTGTTTTCACACTAACTATAACAAAATCCCGTTCAAATTACCTCTGGGAAAATGTGAGCTTGTGCAGGGTCAAAAGACCAAGACAGCTCAACACCTGCGGTCAGGACTGTGTCTTCACCAATGGCCGCGATGAGTTTTGTGCCGTCGGTGACGTTTAAACTAACCACCGTTTCACTGCCCAACCGTTCAGTTAGAATGACTTTACCGTTCAACATTCCTCTGCCCACTTCCGCAGGTGCGAGGTATTGTGGCCGGACGCCCAATGTCGCGCTCTGCCCCTTTGCGAACTCTCTCCCTTTGCGCGGAACCCTGATTTTAGACAATGCCGCGTTAGAGACTTCCACCCAATCGTTCCCGACCTCGTCAACAGTCAACGTCAGGAAGTTCATCGAAGGTGCGCCAAGGAACCCTGCGACAAACAAGTTTGCAGGCTCATGATAAAGCTCCATCGGCGCACCGGCCTGCATCACCTTTCCGTCCTTCAGCACCACGATCTTATCGGCGAGTGTCATCGCCTCAACCTGATCGTGGGTGACGTAGATCATAGATGCGCCAAGGTCTTGGTGTAGTTTGCCGATCTCCATGCGCATATCCATCCGCAAGGCGGCATCAAGGTTTGAAAGCGGCTCATCAAACAAGAACACCTTTGGATCCCGCACAATCGCGCGGCCTATCGCAACGCGCTGACGCTGTCCGCCCGACAACTCTGACGGCCTGCGGTCAAGGAGGTGCTCCATCTGCAAAATGCGTGCCGCCTCCGCGACCTTCGCTTCTTTGTCGGTCTTGCTCACCTTATTGATCGTCAGCCCGAAGGCCACGTTCTCACGCACGGTCATATGCGGGAAAATGGCGTAGGATTGGAACACCATCGCAATCCCGCGCTTGGAGGGTTCCAGATCATTCACGCGCACGCCGTCAATTTCAAGCGTGCCCGATGTGATATCTTCCAGCCCCGCGATCATGCGCAGCAGCGTCGATTTCCCACAGCCTGAGGGACCGACGAAAACCACGAATTCCCCGTCATTGATGTCGATATCGACACCCTTGATGACTTCTACCTGTCCATAGCTCTTGCGAATGTCGCGCAGTTTTACCGTTGCCATTTATTCAGCCGCCTGTCTTTTGGGGGAAATATAAAGAAGCCCGTCTGCCGTAATCTCAACGGGCTCTGGGTCCATGACATGGCCGACAAAATCGACGCCGTCGGGTTGATCCGCAAAGCCGAGAATGAACAAGCCATCATCGGTTTGCACAATGCGCGCAGCGTATCTGCGGCAGGGCACATCACCATCTAGAAAGCCCGGAGCAATCTGCCAAGGGCCGCGCGGGGTTTCGCCAATGAGATAGTGGTTTCCTGTCACAGGCGTCGTCAAAGCCGCCTGCTCTTTTGAGAAATGATGAGCGGCCGTGCAGAATAGGCAATACCATTTACCGTTCACTTCGAACACCTGCGGCACTTCAAGCTGGCCATAACCGCCCGCAAAAACAGGAGGCTGCAATGTCCACGCATAACCATCTGGCGACGTGGCAAAGCCGATACAGCCGCCCGCATTGGGTTCTGCCTCGCCTGACACACGCGCCGTGAAATACATCAGCCAGCCGTCACCATCGGGATCGCGCATCACCCAAGGGTCGCGCATCGCGCGGTCATGCCAAATGCCGTTCGCAAAATCTGCTTCATAAAGGTGTGCGTTGGGCCCTTCTAAATCGAGGATAAACCCATCGCCCACACGGTCCCAATTGTGCAAGTCGGTTGACGTCGCATGCCCAAGGCGCTGCGGCAGTCCCTCTTCGCCCTTGCGCGTGCCAGTATAGTAAAGATGCCAAAGGTCGTCATCACCTTTGACCACGGACCCAGTCCATGTGGTGTAGTTGTCCCAACCGTCCTCGGAAGGGGCAAAGCAAGTGCCTAAGTGGTCCCAATTGGTCAGGTCCGTGCTCGTCGCATGGCCATAGCTTACGTTGAAATGCCGCAGTTCAGGATCGCCAATCGACCGCGGCGCTTTGAGGAAATACCCGTGCCATTTCTGGCCATCATGGGCATACCAACTATCCCAGATAAAGTGATCTTTGAGTGCAAGAACCATTGTTCAGCCTTTCACACCAGTAGAGGCAATCGACGCAATAAACGCTCGTTGCAGGACAAGATAGAACGCCAGCACTGGCACTGTGATCAGTGTCAGATAGGCCATGATTTCGCCCCAAGCGGTGTTGAGTTGGAAGAAGTATTGCAATCCAACCATGACGGGGCGGTACGTTTCCTGCTGAACCACAATCAGCGGCCACAGGTATTGGTTATACATCACAAGGAACTTGAGAATGGCAGCGGTGGCCATCACGGGACCAGCCAATGGCATGACCACTTTAGTATAAATCTGCCACCAGCTTGCGCCTTCAACGCGACTGGCTTCGATCAATTCACGGGGCAGGTCCTTGAAGTATTGGACAAACAAAAAGATCGTCAAGCCGTCGGCAATCCAAGGGATAATCTGAACGCGGTAAGTGTTCAGCCACCCAATTTGCAACCCTTCCAACCCGATCCAAGGCAGCTTGCTGACCAGCAGCAGGAGCGGAATCGCGATGGTTTCAAACGGCACGATCAACGTGGCGATGATGATCGAGAGCAGGATATTGCGCCCCTTCCAGTTCAAAAACACAAAGCTGAATGCCGCAAGTGAACAGAAGAACAATGACAGTGCGACAGTCACCCCTGTCACCAACACCGAGTTAAATACAAAGGTGCCAACAGGGGCGCGTTTGAACGCGGCGCTGTAGTTATCGAAGCTCAAATCTCCGACGGGCAGAAAGGCGCGGATGCCCGACGTGTCCCGCAACAGTTGCAGATCGGGCTTAAAGCTCGACATCACCATAAACAGCAACGGGAAGATAAATATCACCGCGATCAGCGTCAGCACCACATAGCGGGTGGCAAGGCGCAGTCCGTGATTGTCTGGATTGATAGTTGCCATGTTATTTCTCCCGCGTCAGGTAGCGTTGGATCAGCGAAATTGTCAGGACCAGCAAGAACAGGATCACGCTGATGGTGGCACCGCCAGAGATATCTTGTTTGCCGTAGCCCCGCTCGACCGCTTGGAAAACGACCGTGGTCGTGCTGTCCAAAGGTCCGCCGTTGGTCATGACATCGATTTGTGCAAACAGGGCAAAGGCCTGCATGGTGATGACGATCAACACAAGAACCGCCGTGTTGCGCAGACCTGGCCATGTGACATAGCGAAACGTCTGCCACTTTGATGCGCCTTCGATAGAGGAGGCCTCGTAGAGTGTCGGCGAGATTGTCTGCAATCCAGACAGCCAGATCACCATGTGAAACCCGACAGCCTGCCAGATCGACATGCCCATGATGGCGCCAAGCGCCGAGGATTCCGAGCCAAGCCAGTCGCGCCCCTCGAACAGTCCAAACGACAGCGCTGACAGGATATTATTCAGCAGCCCGTCGTCCCCGTCATAGATGAAACGGAATAACAGCGAGACCACGACGATCGAGACAACGACAGGCATGAAATAGATCGCGCGATAGATATTCATGCCGCGCAGTTTTTGGTTGACGAGCAGGGCCAGACCCAAGGCGATCGCACCTTGTAGCGGGGCCACCACAAGCACAAACATTAGCGTGTTGCGCAGTGATTTCCAAAACACGACATCCTTAGCCACGACCACTTTGGCTTGATCACCAGATTGCCAACGAAACCATTCACGCATGCCGTTGTATTGCGGAAAGTCGGGGTTATTACGGGTAAAGCTACGCACGGCTGGATAGCTAGGTTGCCCATCGTCGCCTATCAAAACTTGGCCATCCGCATCGGTCTCCGGATCAATCGTCAGAACCGAAATACTCAGCAGGTTCTTATAGTTACTCAAACCGATAAACTCGGTCGGGTTCGGAGAAATCAGTCGCTGGTTGGTGAGCGACAAAAAGAAGGCAAAGAAAAATGGCACAACGATAAACATCGCGATCAGGCCGAAACCCGGCAAAGCAAAGGCCCAGCCTGCGCGGTTTGATGTGGTGAGTTTGGACGCCATTTGTTGCTACCTTCATTTGGGTGACATGCGGAACGGGAGTGAAGGGGCGGCGCGTTTGCCGCCCCTACCTTTGGGAAGATTAGTGACCGTAGCCGCTGTTCTTTTCGATATCAGCGTTGATTTCATCAACTGCCGCATCAAGCGTATCAGCAACGTCAGCACCGTTTGCGATGTCGGCCAAAGCCTTCTCAAACACCTTAGCTTGAACCACATAGGCTGGTGACACCGGACGCACCAAAGCCTGACCTTCGGACAGACCAAAGTAGACGTTCAAAGGGCCGCCTTCAGCGTAGTTTGTCGTCAGAGCTGCCGCTGTAGGTGTGGCTGGGATAAGACCAATGCCATCGGAGAACGCAGCGAGGTATTTGTCTTGCGTCGCAAACTCGATGAATGCATTCGCGCCTTCGGCGTTATCAGAAGAGGCTGAAACACCAAACTGCCATGAACCAGCACCGATGACCGAGCCGTTGCCAAAGTCTGGCGAAGGCAAGAACACAACGTCGTCTACACCAGCGTCGAGAGTAGCAACCGCTGCCCAGTTACCGTTCCAGCTAAAGCAATATTTGCCATCGATGAAACCTGTGTCACGGTCAGCAGGGTCTTGGCTTGTGCCAGGTGTATAGCCTTCGGTGAACAAAGACTGCCACCAAGCGCCAAACTCCTGAGCCGCATCGCCGTTCAAAGCGCCTTCAGCAGTTTTATAGGTGGAACGGTCAACAATGTCGCCGCCAAATGACTGCAAGAACGGGCTGAACGCATATGGATACCACTCTCCAGTCCACGCCATGCCAACGTCAAATGCGTATTCGCAAGTGCCCGATGTTTTGGCCGCCTCTAGGGCGCCCATGAACTCAACTTTAGACCATGGCGCGTCCAATGTTGGGGTGCGAAGTCCGAGTGTGTCGAGTGTGGACTGACGTGCATAAAGTGATACAGCCGCATCCCACAGACCGATGGAGTAAAGCTTGCCATCCCACATACCCTTTGTGCCGGGCAAGAAAGCGTCAAACTTGGACGGATCGATTGTGAGTGGCTGCATGTAACCGGCCCATGCCCAGTTTGGCATAACAGGTCCATCCACATCGATGATATCTGGCAAGTTGCCCGCAAGCGCTGCCGCAACAACAGAGTCGTTGTAGCTTTCTTGTGGGAAGCTTTCGACAACTACGCGGTAATCGCCTTGGCTGCCGTTAAAGTCTTCGATGAGAGTGTTAAGGATATTAGCCTCAACATCGTTACCAGCGCCGTGATACCACATGGTCACGTCCGTTTGTGCCGAAGCCATACCAGCCAAGCACGTAGATGCAGCAAGCGCACCTGCTAATGTTGTAGTTAGTTTCATTGGGTCGTCCTCCCTATTGACGAAAGTTTAGTGACGGGTTTCGGCAAGTCCCTGACGGAATTGCCGTGGTGCACGGGACCGCTGACCAAAATTGGCGCAGTGGGCGCGTCTAAATTGCCATCGATCATCGACAGCAAAAGTTGAGTGGCGCGAATGCCGACGGCTGCATAAGGCAACTCGGCGGATGTTAGCGTCGGATAAAGGCTTTCGGTTATCATGCGGTGGTTGTCGTAGCCTGCGACAGACAACTCCTCGGGCAAAGATACGCCACGGCTGCGCAGAATGCCGTAAGCACGCATCGCCATACGGTCATTGCCAAAACAAATGACGGTCGGTGGTTCTGGCAGCGTCAGAACACGATCGACCGCATCCCAAAGCAGTTGAACCTCGGCCTCGTGGTCGGTTGCATCAATGTCTGCTGCAACCAGAAGTGCCGGATCAAATGAAATGCCCGCATCGCCAAGCGCGTCCGTGTAGCCCTTCGTCCGTAACTTGGTCGCGTCGAGCATCGGGCTTAGCGTGAGATAAGCAATCCGTCGGTGGCCCTTGGCAATAAGGCTCGCCACAAGGCTCTTTTGCCCCTGATAGTCATTTGGCAAGACACAGGGCGTTGATTTATCGTCGTAGCAGTTTGCGAGAACCAGCTTTGTATTTTGTGTCAAAATCGGTAAATCGACTTTGCGGTGATGGTCGGCCACATAGATGATGCCCTCAACGCGGTGCTCTTCAAATGTGCGCATCAATTTTGGGACGCGGTCCATCTGTCCACCCGTATCTGCGATCAAGAGCGTCTTGCCGCTCTCTTCCATCGCCTTCTGAATGCCCTGAACAATGAATAGGTCGGGTAGACCCGAAACATCGGCGCGGTTCGGTGACAACGAGATAGCACCCGTGATCAACCCAACCAAACCCGACTTGTTCGAACGCATCGCCCTTGCGGCAGTGGAAGGCACATAACCCAACTCGCGGATCGCCTTTTCGACGGCTTCCTTGGTGTGCTTTTTAACTGGTGCATCGCCGTTAAGAACACGGCTGACCGTTTTGGGTGAGACACCGCTCACACGTGCCACGTCATAAATAGTCGCCAAAAGAAGTCCTCCCAAACTTTTGCATGCTCGCATGTAGAATCACGATCAACACAAATGACACCGATGTCATGACACCGATGTCATTTCTTGTCAAATCCTTTCAGCCGGCGTCTCTGGTGCGCCAAAGTGCGCATCGGTGGCGACGTGTCAGAAAAACTAAGCCTCTCAAGTAGCGCCTTCCCCAAAGAACGTTCTCCAGCCAAGTTGCGCAAACTGATTTTTCGACCACAAAAATAACGAGAGCAACTTTGATCGACACTCTCAAAACCGTTTCCAGTCATTCGCTGCGAGACAGAAAATTGGTAAAGAGGGCTCACTGCCGACTTTCGCTGCGATTGCACACGAAATCAACGCGAAATAGGAAAGCGAGTGGCGGCTAAGCGGACAAAGCTGCTATTGATTTTGAAGTGTTCAATGACTGCTTTTGTTTTGCTGCATATTTGGCGAACGGCACCGATCGGAAAGTGGACTTAGGAC
>JAGSGK010000217.1 GCA_023955215.1 Paracoccaceae bacterium | reverse complement strand
TTGATGCCTTAGGAAACGGGCCACGGTTCTAGCGGCACGCCCATGTCATAGGGGAAGGGATCGTAGGTGGTTTTCAGACCTTCAGCGCGCCATGCTTTGAATTGCGGATCGTTGATCGTGAGCATGCAGTAGGCGCGGGCCGCTGCGGATACGGGCAGGTCATAGCCAATGATGCGCGCGGCGACAGGGGCGAACATACAGTCAGCAATGGAGTATTCACCGAATAACCACGTGCCGTCTGATTTGAATTTGGCGCCGTGTGCCCAAAGAATTTCAAGGCGATCAAGATCGGCTTGAAGGGCTGCGTTCACATCGAACCCATTGTTCACGTGTTGAAGTTGCATGGGGCATTGCCCGCGCAGTGCGCCAAAGCTGCTGGCCATTTCGGCGCACAGCCAACGCGCAGTGGCACGCGCGGCTGGATCGGTTGGCCACATGGCAATGTCGGGGTGATGTTCGGCTAAGGTTTCTGCAATTGCGAGGCTTTCGCCAACCACTGTACCATCGGGCATCCTGAGCGTGGGCACCAGTTTGGCAGGTGCAAGATGGGCCATGTCAGCCGCCATTGTCCCGCCGTAAAGGCCAATCAAATGTGTATTGAAATCCAGCCCGAATTTTTCGAGCAACAGCCAGCCGCGTAGCGACCAAGATGAGAAGGTGCGATCACCAATGTATAAATCATATTTCATGGGAGCAGCCTAAAGTGACGACTGTGCATTAGGCAAATTTTGATTTGTGAGGTGGAATATCACACAAGGCGATTGATCGTACCAACGCGCCCTGTACCGTTTTCCCATGTGATATCGGTAACCGACAGATTGTCGATCTTATGGGCAAGGACTTGTTGTGCAGGCACACCCAATGCCATCTGCACTTGGGTCAAGATCACCCCGAAGTGCGCAACCGCGATGATGTGACGCCCCGCGTATTTGCGTGTGAGGTGTTGCATTGTTGTGTGGACACGGTGTGCGGATTCATCCCAGCTTTCGCCGCCCGGTGGTGTGTGCGGGCCGGGGGTTTCCCAATAGGCGCGTGACAGGTCTGGGTGCTTTTCTGAGACCTCAGAAAAGTGAACGCCGTCCCACGTGCCAAAATGCAATTCGCGTAGATGTGGGTTATTGGACAAACGTTCGCGCCCTGCTTGGATCGCGTCAGCTGTTGTGATGCAGCGCGTAAGATCAGATGAGATGATCACCGCATCTGACGGCAAATCGGCTGCAAGGCGTGCCAATTGATCGGTGTCTGATAGGTCGGCCGGAACGTCCCGCCAGCCCACAAATGTCTTTTGGTGGGTTGGGCCGTGGCGCACCCAGTGCCATGTGGTTGGGGCGGTCATGGTAGCATTCCTTTTAGGACGTTGGGCAGGCCCGCCACCACTTGAACGGCAAGGTCTGATTGTGCGGCAAGTGCGATGTTTAGCCGGCCTTGGGCCTCGCGGAACTGACGTGAAAGCGCGTTGTCTGGAACGATCCCTTGGCCCACTTCGTTAGAGACGATCACGATGGGCGCTTTGCACGATTTGAGCGCATCAATCAGTAGGTCAGATTGCGCCGCTAGGTCATGATCTTCGAGCAGATGATTGGTCAGCCACATGGTCGCGCAATCGATCAGAATGGCCTGATCTGCGGTGGCAGTCGCAAGTGCCGGTACCAGATCAAATGGGGCCTCGACCGTTGTCCAAGTGTCATCGCGGCGCGATTTATGCACCTCAACACGTGATTTTGTTTCGTCATCCCAGATGCGCGAGGTCGCAATATAGAGGGGTGTTAACCCACTGTTAAGGATTAGGTTTTCCGCAAATAGGGATTTTCCCGAAGCGGCCCCGCCCAGAACGAAAGACAAATTTGGCAACATTCTCGCCTCTATTGTGAACCAATGATTGGTTTGCTGCGTACCTATAGTGAAAGACCAAAACAAGCGTTCATTCTTTGGGAGATCCGATATGGCTTTGGACATGGCGAGAGAAGTTTCGATTACACGTACAGCGATGAAAGCAGAAATGTTGGACGCTGAAACGGAGTTGCGTTTGGCCTATGCATGGCGTGACAACCGCGATGAAGAAGCATTGCACCGCTTGATCACGGCCTACATGCGTCTTGCCATTTCGATGGCTTCCAAGTTCAAACGCTACGGCGCGCCGATGAACGATCTGATCCAAGAAGCAGGTTTGGGGCTGATGAAAGCCGCAGAGAAATTTGACCCCGATCGTGGTGTACGTTTTTCGACCTATGCAATGTGGTGGATCAAAGCGTCTGTCCAAGACTATGTGATGCGCAACTGGTCGATGGTGCGTACGGGTTCCACATCCTCGCAGAAATCACTGTTCTTCAACATGCGCCGCGTCCAAGCGCGTTTGGAGCGTGAAAGCGAATCCGCGGGCGTTAAGCTGGACAAACACCAGCTGTTGCAAATGATCTCGACAGAGATTGGAGTGCCATTGCACGACGTTGAAATGATGGAAGGTCGCCTATCAGGATCAGACTATTCATTGAACGCAACTCAATCCGTTGAGGACGAAGGCCGCGAATGGATCGATGCCCTTGAGGACGACAGCGCACAAGCCGCTGAAGTTGTTGAGCACAACCATGACACAGCCCAATTGCGGTCGTGGTTGTTTGACGCGATGGCAGCATTAAGCGAACGTGAGCGGTTCATCGTGCGCGAACGCAAGCTGCAGGATAATCCACGCACTTTGGAAAGCTTGGGCAAGGAATTGTCCCTTAGCAAAGAACGTGTACGTCAGCTTGAGGCAGCAGCTTTTGGCAAAATGCGCAAATGGCTAGAAACTCATGACACTGAAGTGCAAAATTTCTTGAATTGATAGGGTGCGCGTCACGCGCATCTTACGGGCTGGCAGAACACCGTTCGCCACAGTATGGTTGGTCAATTGACCAGCTATTTGGGGGCATGCAATGCTAACCGGAAAACGCATTCTATTGATTATTGGTGGTGGAATTTCTGCCTACAAAAGTCTTGATCTGATCCGCAAATTGCGCGAGCGCGGCGCTACTGTGACACCTGTCCTGACGGGTGCCGCGACTGAGTTTGTAACCCCATTGTCCGTTGCCGCGTTGTCTGGTTCCAAAGTCTATGGCGAACTGTTTGATCTGACGGATGAGGCCGAGATGGGCCATATCCAACTTTCACGTTCTGCCGATCTGGTTGTGGTTGCCCCTGCGACTGCGGACCTGATGGCGAAGATGGCGCATGGTTTGGCAAATGATTTGGCTTCGACCCTATTGTTGGCCACGGATACCCCTGTTTTGGTTGCCCCTGCGATGAATGTGCGCATGTGGGATCACGCGGCGACACAGCGCAATATTGCAACCTTGGCCGATGATGGTGTTGCCTTTGTCGGCCCCAATGAGGGCGACATGGCGTGTGGTGAATTTGGTCCGGGCCGCATGGCTGAGCCAATGGAAATTGTTGCCGCCGTTGAGGCGAAATTGTCGGATGGTCCGTTGAAAGGCAAGCGTGTGTTGATCACATCCGGCCCCACACACGAGCCAATTGATCCGGTGCGCTATATCGCTAATCGATCTTCTGGTGCGCAGGGCACTGCCCTTGCCAATGCCCTGTCTGCGCTGGGCGCTGATGTTGTGTTTGTGACGGGCCCTGCTGACGTTGCCCCGCCATCTGGTGTTGAGGTGATCGCGGTTCAGACAGCACAGCAAATGTTGGAAGCTGTTCAAACAGCGCTGCCTGCTGATGTTGCCATCTTTGCCGCCGCAGTTGCCGATTGGCGCGTCGAGGGGGCGAGTGATCGCAAGTTGAAGAAAACCAAGGACGGTTTGCCAACGCTCACATTTGCCGAAAATCCTGATATTTTGGCCCATGTGTCCCAATTGAAAACGGGACGTCCTGCGCTGGTTGTGGGCTTTGCGGCCGAAACAAATGACGTTGAGGCGAACGCAACAGCCAAGCTAAAGCGTAAAGGGTGTGATTGGGTCGTTGCCAATGACGTATCGCCCGAAACTGGCATCATGGGCGGATCTGAGAATGATGTCGCTATCATTTCCCAAGCGGGTGTCGATGAATGGCCGCGCATGTCCAAGGATATGGTGTCGCGCAAATTGGCCCAACGAATTGCAGAGGCAATCGCGTGAGTGTGACAATCAAAGTCGTGCGCGATGCGGGTTTTGATCCTGACATTGCTTTGCCATTTTACGAAACTGTCGGTGCGGCGGGTGCAGATATTCGTGCGAACTTTGAGGATCGCGAAAGTGTTGTCATTCTCAGTGGTGGACGCGCCTTGATTCCCACAGGTTTGCGATTTGAAATCCCGCAAGGGTTCGAAGTGCAGGTGCGCCCGCGTTCTGGTTTGGCGCTGAAGCATGGTATCGCGTTGGTCAATTCCCCGGGCACAATTGATAGCGATTATCGCGGTCTTGTTGGGGTAATCCTGTTGAACACGGGTGCGGATGCGTTTGATGTTGTGCACGGCGAACGCATTGCCCAAGTCGTTGTGGCCCCTGTTGTTCAGGGTGATTTCGCGATCGCGGATAGCTTGGATGAAACGGCGCGCGGCGCTGGTGGCTTTGGCTCAACAGGGCGCGGTTGATGTTTTTCGTTGCGGTGATGGCTGCAGGATTGTGGGGACTGGGCGCCGCGTTTGGTGCGCCACAACGTTCGCGTTGGATCATGATTTTGGCATTGTTGGTCACGGTTATTGCAGTGCATTTGGTATTGCCGGTTGGGCATACTGTGCGCCTTGCTTTGGGTGAAACGGCGGCCCCTTGGTTGTTCGTTTTGGGCATCGCTGGATTGGTGTGGGGGTACCGTTGGATGCTGCGCAGATTGCGTACACAGGCGGTGGTCAAAGAAGAAGCCGCCGCAATTGATGCCCCCCTTTTTAGCGAAACAGAATTGAACCGCTATGCCCGTCATATCGTCATGCGTGAGATGGGTGGTGCCGGTCAAAAGGCGTTAAAAGAAGCGAAGGTTTTGGTTGTGGGCGCGGGCGGTTTGGGATCGCCAGTGTTGCAGTATTTGGCGGCAGCAGGCGTTGGAACAATCGGTGTGATTGATGATGACGTGGTTGATAACGCAAACCTGCAACGCCAAGTGATCCACAGGGATGATGACATTGGCACGGCCAAAGTTTTTTCGGCCCAGGCGGCGATGATCGCGCAAAATCCATTTGTAGATGTGCGCCCTTACCAGCGACGCCTGACAGATGACATCGCGGCGGAATTGATCGCCGAATATGATTTGGTTCTGGATGGATGTGATAATTTCGAAACCCGTTATCTGGTAAACAAGGTTTGCGTGCAAACGCAAACGCCGCTGATTTCTGGTGCTTTGACGCAGTGGGAGGGGCAGTTAAGTGTCTTTGATCCTGCCAAGGGCGCACCGTGCTATCAGTGCATTTTCCCCCAAGCGCCTGCGCCTGAATTGGCCCCAAGTTGCTCTGAGGCGGGTGTGATTGGTCCGTTGCCTGGTGTGGTCGGATCGATGATGGCGATTGAAGCGATCAAGGTGATCACGGGTGCCGGTGCGCCGCTGCGCGGTGAGATGGTGATCTATGACGGGCTGTACGGTGAAAGCCGCAAAATTATGCTGGAGCCTCGGGCCGATTGTCCGATCTGTTCCAAATCTGAATAACCTCCAAAGGAGACACG
>JAGSGK010000173.1 GCA_023955215.1 Paracoccaceae bacterium | reverse complement strand
TTTGGCAGCTTGATTGCGGATATTCCGTTTACGGTGATCGCGGTTTTGATCGCTTCGCTTGTTGAATGTTTCCTGATCCTGCCCAACCACATGTCTCATGCGTTGGTCGCCGTGAACAAACGTCGCTGGTATGATTTGCCCAGCCGTGTGGTGAATATTGGGTTCGATTGGTGTCGTACCAACTTGTTCCGTCCCTTTATGGGGTTGGTCATTCGTGCCCGTTATGTGGTTCTGGCTGGTGTCATTGCCGTGCTGGCCAGCCAAGTGATCCTTGTTATCAGCGGCGAGGTGCAATGGCGTTTCTTTAATGCGCCTGAACGTGGTTCCGTCACCGGTAACTTTGCGATGGCTGAGGGTGCAACACGTGAAGACACTCTTGAAATGATGCGCGAAATGCAACGCGCCACCAACGCGCTGGCGGCAAAACGCGAGGCAGAGACTGGCGTTAACCCTGTCGATTTTGTCATGGCCGAGGTGGGTGGCAATGCTGGGCGCGGCCTTGCAGGTGCAGAAAGCAAAGACGGTGATCTGCTGGGTGCGATTTCAATCGAGTTAATCGACGCCGATTTGCGCAAAGGGTATTCCAGCTTTGCCTTTGTGTCTGAATTGCAGGACATGGTGGCGAACCACCCGCTTGTTGAAACGGTCAGTTTCCGTTCATGGCGCTCAGGCCCAGTTGGGGACGGGATGTCGGTTCAGTTCTTTGGCGCAGACACAGATGTTTTAAAGGCGGCCAGTCAGGACTTGCAAAAGGCTTTGGCTATCTACCCAGAGGTCAGCGCGGTTCAAGACAATTTGGCCTATGACAAAGAGGAACTGATTTTGGACCTCACGGCCCAAGGTCAGGCGCTTGGCTTTACCATCGACACATTAGGGCGTGCTTTGCGCAATCGCCTGAATGGTATTGAGGCGGCGACATTCCCTGATGGGGCCCGCAGCGCCAGCATCCGGGTCGAAGTGCCCAGCAGCGAATTGACCGCAGATTTCATGGAGCGGATGCAGATGCGTGCGCCAAGTGGCATTTACGTTCCTTTGGCTGATTTGGTCAGCGTTGAACGCCGTACTGGCTTTAGCACCGTACGCCGTGAAAACGGGGTACGTTTGATTTCTGTGACGGGTGATGTGTCAGAGGATGATCCAGCCCGCGCCACCGAAATCAACCGCGCCTTGGAAGAAGAGATTTTGCCAAATATCGCGTCCACCCGTCAGATTGAATGGCGGATGACGGGCCTAAGTGAACAGGAAAGCACGTTCTTGAATGATGCCATGACGGGTCTGATCTTGTGTCTGACTGGTATTTATCTGGTGCTGTCGTGGGTCTTTGGCAGTTGGACGCGGCCTATGGTGGTTATGGCGATCATCCCTTTTGGATTGATCGGAACAATCTACGGTCACGCTGCATGGGGTGTTCCCCTTAGCATGTTTACGGTTGTTGGTTTGCTGGGGATGACAGGTATCATCATCAACGACTCAATCGTTTTGGTGACATCCATTGACGAATACGCCGAAGACCGCGGGTTGGTTCCCTCGATCATCGACGGTGCATCAGATCGTTTGCGCCCTGTGATGCTGACAACATTGACCACCGTTCTAGGTATGTCGCCCCTGCTATATGAGGGGTCACAACAAGCGCAGTTTTTGATGCCAACGGTGATCACACTGGTTTACGGCCTTGGGTTTGGCATGTTGTTGGTTCTGTTGGTTGTACCCGCGCTGATCGCTGCCCAACACGATGTCTCACGCCACATCACCGCGATGCGTCGTGGTCTGAGTGCACGGGCCAGTGGTGTCGCATGGGGGCTTCGCGCCCTATGGGTCGCGATCTTTGCGTGGGGTGGGGCAACATTGGGCTACGCGATATGGTTCAAACAATTGCCAGAACAGATCACAAACGCATTTCCGATGGCGGCAAACATGTCGCCAATGACGGGGGCGTTGGGCCTGTTCATAATGGGCAGCGCGGCAATGGTTCTCACTACCTACATCATCCTTGCACTGGGCTTTCAGATCGGCGCATTGCGCAGACGCCGCGCGGCTTAACCGGCGCTACAACCGCGGATATCGATGGCGTGGTTTGACCCCAAAATGGTGATGCGCACGTCAGAGCGGTTCACCGAAAACGCGGTGCCCGAGGAATGGAACATCTGTGAAACGGCAACCAACTGATCACCTTTGCGGGTGGTCACAGGTTCGCTGACCCAAATGGTGTCTTGGCCTGCTTCAATAACCGTCTCTTCACGGCCACCAGCGGATGGAACAGTCACACGTGCCTCAATCTGCATGCCGTCATCAGTTGGGGTTAGACGACAAGTTGCGGATTTCACACCAGCTTCTGATGCGGAAAATGGGGCAGAGGCTAAAGCAGATGCAATTTCCGGAGTAGGAAAGGTGCCCGCTTCCTCCAGCTTTGCGTCAAATTTCAAAGTGTAGGGCGCACAAATGTCTGAACAGATGCCAATATCCATACGACCTTTTAAGCGGATGGGTTGGCCATCGCGCTTGGGGGCGATGTGTAGGGGAATGACCAACTGCTCTTTATATCCGATCGAGCGGACACCACCGTCATAGATAACTTTGGGCTGCGGCCATGTGATCTGCATTTGACCGATGTTGCGCGCACCTTTCCAGCTGAACAATGGGGGGATGCCAGAATCACCTGGGGCACGCCAATAGGTCTTCCACCCATCCTCCAACGACAGCTTGATCGCTGCGACGCGGCGGCCGTCTGACAGTTCCCACCCTTGAAGAACCTCAACTGAAACAGGGGCAGGGTCACTTGCGTAAGCAGGCATTGCCATAAGGAAGGATAGGGCCACAGCAGATATTGAAGTTTTGATCATAGCTCATAAATGGGGGCCGCTGGGCGAAAAGCCAAGTCACGATGGGGTTAGCTATGTTTCGCTGCTGCTCAAGTTCTCGTGTTTATGGCACTTGCGCCACAGTATACGAACGGCGCAGAGTAGATCTAAGAACAGAAAGCTGGAGAGACGCGTGACCACGAACCCAATTGAAATGTCAGGGCAATTGGCCGGCAAGATTTTGATTGCCATGCCCGGCATGGGCGATCCGCGGTTTGACCAATCGGTGATTTATCTTTGCGCCCACTCTGACGAAGGGGCGATGGGGCTTATCGTCAATAAACCCGCAGAGGGTGTGGTTTTGGGTGATGTACTGGGTCAATTAGATATCGAGGTGAACCCTAAAGTTCAGAAAATGCGGGTTCATGTGGGCGGTCCTGTCGAAACTGCGCGGGGATTCGTATTGCACACCCGTGATTTCCAATCTGACCTTCACAGTCTGAATGTGGACGAAGACTTTGCCATGACCGGTACGATGGATGTGCTTGAGGCGATGGGGCAAGCCAAAGGGCCAATGCGCTCGCAGCTGATGCTGGGATATTCCGGATGGGGCGCAGGTCAGTTGGAAGAAGAGATTCGCCAAAATGGCTGGCTGATCTGTGAAGCATCGCCTGAGTTGGTGTTTGAAACGGATGACGATGACAAATGGTCAAAAGCATTGGCCAGCATCGGTGTTAGCCCTTTGACGCTTTCTGCATCTGCGGGCCGTGCCTAATTCAACGCGGCGCTGCGGCCCGACGTAAACGATCATTTATCGCGCGGCCCAAACCCGTTTGAGGGATAGGTGCAATCGCAATTGGTTGTCCGATTTTGTCCAATTGATGCAGGTGATCAAACAAGTTGGCTGCGGCCTCAATCAGGTCGGCATTTTCTGATAGGTTAAGATCACACTGCATTGGGCCAAAGCCTAAGAACAGTTCACCGCTCATAGCGCTGGATACGTTTAACCGCACCGCCTCGCTTGGCGCGTAATGGGATTCCATCTGGCCGGGGGCAGTGATTGTTTTTGGGGTCTCTTGTGGCAAACCAACGCTTAGCGTCTTTTCAATCGCCTCAACCGCAACGCCGCCGTGGCGCAGCAACGCAACATCGGGCGTTAGGCCCAGAATTGTACTTTCCAACCCAACTGCACAGGCACCGTCATCCAATACGGCGGCGATTTTACCAGACAAACCGTCAAAGACATGTTGCGCAGTTGTTGGACTAATGCGGCCCGACGGATTAGCCGATGGCGCAGCGATTGGTGCATTTGCCAATTCCAATAGGCGCTGGGCGGTAGGGTGGTTTGGAACGCGTATCGCCAATGTGTCCAAGCCAGCGGTCACCAAAGACGACAAACCATGCCCTTCGCGCAGCGGCAGCACCATCGTCAACGCGCCCGGCCAAAATTGATCTGCCAACAGTTGGGCCGTCTCGTTCCACATCACATATTTCTGGGCACTGGCAACATCAGGCACATGGACGATCAGCGGATTAAAGTTGGGCCGCCCTTTGGCTGCGTAGACACTTGCGACAGCTTTTCCGTTTCGCGCATCAGCACCCAACCCGTAAACGGTCTCGGTTGGAAAGGCGACCAAATCACCATTTTGTAACAAGCCAGCAGCGCGCGCCAAATCGGCGTCATTTGCATGAAGGTGCAGTGTTTGCATCGTGCTCATATTGCCCCCTACGTGACGCGGCGTTTTGATTGCCTGTTTTGGTGATGCACCTCATGGTGCGTTTAAACCAGTCCAATACAAGGCCATCCGCTGCTTGCCAAGCTGGGCAATTTGCGAAGCCTTGTGCACCGACGCAATACCGACGTTATACCGACGTTAAACAGATGCCGATTTTATGAGGTTCAGATGCCATACCGCGCCCCCCTTGATGAATATAACTTTCTTTTTGACCACGTCGTTGGATTGGACAAAGTCCGCCAAACGGATCGGTTTGAGGATGCGAGTGATGACCTGACCCGTGCCATTCTGACTGAAGCTGGAAAACTCTGTGAAGAGGTCATGGCACCCCTTCAGCGGGCTGGTGACATGATCCCATCTTACCTAGAAAACGGTGTGGTTCGCACGGCAGATGGATACGCCGATGGATTTAAGGCCATTGCCGAAGGCGGATGGATTGGCATGTCCGCAAACCCTGAGTTTGGCGGCATGGGTCTGCCCATGACGGTGACCACTGCAGTCAATGAAATGATGTCTGCAGCTTGTCTATCCTTGCAGCTTGCCCCTTTGATGTCACAGGGTCAGATCGAGGCGCTTGAGCACCACGCATCTGACGCAATCAAAGATATCTATTTGCCCAAACTGATATCGGGCGAATGGACAGGAACTATGAACCTGACCGAACCTCAGGCCGGGTCCGATGTAGGGGCGTTAAGTTCCAAGGCCGAAGAGAATGGTGACGGCACCTACCGCGTAAGTGGCCAGAAAATATACATTTCTTGGGGCGATAATGATTTCGCTAGCAATATTTGCCATCTTGTTTTGGCCCGTTTGCCCGGCGCGCCTGCAGGGACCAAAGGTATCAGCCTTTTCCTTGTTCCTAAATATTTGCCGGACGAAAACGGTGAAGCTGGGGTTGCCAATTCACTGAAAGTTGTGAGCCTAGAGCACAAGATGGGTCTGCATGGATCGCCTACTTGCGTGATGCAATATGACGAGGCCAAGGGCTGGTTGGTGGGGCCAGAGGGTGGTGGCATGGCGGCCATGTTTACCATGATGAACAACGCGCGTCTGGGTGTGGGATGCCAAGGGATTGGCGCAGGCGAGGGTGCCTATCAACACGCACTGGCCTACGCACTGGATCGCAAACAAGGTCGCACACCTGTTGAGGGTGGCAGTGGCACAATCGTGGATCACGCTGACGTGCGCCGTATGTTGTTGAGCATGAAAGCCGACCTATTCGCATCCCGCGCCATCGCTTTGTCCTGCGCCGTAGCCATCGACATGGGCACCGCCACGGGCGAGGCCGAATGGAAAGCCCGCGCCGCATTCCTTACCCCCATCTCCAAAGCCTTCGGCACCGACGTCGGTATCGAAGTTTCCAACACCGCCTTACAGGTCCACGGCGGCATGGGTGTGATCGAAGAAACGGGGGCGGCACAGTACTCTCGTGATGTACGTGTCACTGCAATTTATGAAGGTACCAATGGTATCCAAGCGATGGATTTAGTCGCCCGTAAAATGATGGATGGCGGCGAAGTCGCGAATGGTCTGATCGATGAGATTGAGGCGCATGCTGAAGCAGCACGCGATCGTTTCCCCAACATGGCGGACGATGTTTGGCAGGCCTGTGAAAGCCTACGCGAAGCAACGGATTGGCTTACCTCGGAAACTGATTTGAATCAAAGATTTGCAGGTGCGGTTCCATATCTTCGTGCCTTTGCGCGCATCCTAGGCGGACATATGCATTTGGCCGCGGCCTTGGCTGACAGTAAGGGCGGAAAACGTGAAAAGTTGGCGCGGTTCTATATCAAACGCCTGATGCCAGAATATGTTGGATTGTTGGCACATGCCCAGTCTGGCGCTGACGATCTATATGCGATCACGGTCGAAGAATTGGCATCCTGATGGGTGATATCGCGCCTAAAGGTCTGAATTACCCATGGGAAACGCCACCTGAACATGGTGTTCCGATTGAAGTCGCTGAAGGAGTGCTTTGGTTCCGCCTTCCGCTGCCGAT
>JAGSGK010000275.1 GCA_023955215.1 Paracoccaceae bacterium | reverse complement strand
TAGTGGCGCTCTCGTCTCCGCCCACTATCGCATCAAGGGATCGGAACACACGTACCAGTAAAGTGGACAGTTCAAAGGGCTTACTGGCCTCTGATAAAGCAGCCTCACCATTCTTCATGCGTGAAATTTGTGCTGCAGACAGGCCGATCACGTCAGACAACTGCTTTCCCGACATCCCAAGTCGGTCAGCAGCGCGCATCATTGCCTTGGTCAGCACAACGCCTCGGGTCAGCGCAACATCATTTGACTGTAGGTTTTTCATCTTATCTCCAATTCACAATGGAACAATATAGGAAAAATATTCCATATGAAAGAAATTTCCGTAAACGAGTCGTGGCATCCGAGGGCGGCAACACTGAATAGGTGGATTTCTGCCGCCGTAAAAGGCCGCTTTTGCCATTGTGAGAGCATGCCTTCGCACCTGCACGGGCTCTGTCGCGCAGGAACTGGTAGTGCGGCACGCCATTTTCAATCGACACGATGGCCCGTGTGGTCGGGGCAGTGCTACGTGGGGCGGCAACAATCACGCCCTCACGGGTCAAATGATCTGCCAGCCGCTGGCCGAATGGGTCAGTTGAAATTGGGGTAAGGTAATGTGCCGCCACACCTTGTCGTGCCAAGGCAACAGCGACGTTGTAGGGCGATCCGCCCAGATTGTCTGTGCAGAGCACATCACCCGCAGGTGAGGTGCTCTGCACGCTATCAATGAGGTTTTCCCCACCGATCGCTATGACCGGATCAGGCTGCATTCACGTCCAATGTACGTGCCTTTGCGAACAAGGCATGGACGAAGGCACTGCCAAGAAGTGCCGCTGCCCCAAGCACCAAGAAAGGCACCGTGATCTGATAGCCCATCATGATCAAAGGCACGATCATTGCGATAAACGTAGCAGCAAGGACAAAGCTGATCACGCGGTTAGTCTGCAACACGACAAAGCAAGCAGCGATCAACAGGGCCAACAGCAGAAGCATTGCCAGTAGGTTTGACGACGCAGCCGCTTCAAATTGCGTAATTTCATCAGGCGACAAAAGACGCGCATTTTGTCCTGCAGCGAGCTGTGTGCCAGCTTCGCGCAAATCAACAGATGCGTTATGTTCCAGCACTGCAATTTTTGCGCGCAGGAAAATTGCACCCGGCGTCATCAGCGCGAGGAAGGCCATGACAGCCGCAATCGCCCCCAGCAGCTTGCGCACGCTTTCGGGGTTCCCGGACTGACGCACAATATCAAGACCAACCGCCACAAGGATAATCAGGCCCGTCACAACCATCTGCCAGAAGGTGTCGAGCTGTGCCAATGTCAGACCGTTGTTGATCAGTTTCAAAAGGATCACGCCCATGAACGTGCCCCAAAGCGATCCACGCCCACCAAAAAGCGATGTGCCCCCGATGACCACAGCTGCGATGGCGTCCAGTTCCCACATTTGTCCGTAGTCGGATTTTGCATAAGGCGCGCGGCCAAGGAACAACAGGGCGCCAAGTGCGGCTGAGAAGGAACAGAACATATAGGTGATCAGCGTATAGCGCGGCGTGTTGATGCCAGCCTGACGTGCGCCGGGTTCGTTCGACCCGATGGCATAGACCCAACGCCCATAGCGTGTGTTCGCGATGATGATCGTCAGCAGTATAAAGAAGCCGATAAAAATCAACATCGACATCTGGAACGTCCGAAAGAAGTTGATCCAGTTGTCATCCACGAATGCGCCGAAACGTTCCCAACCGCCGGTTAGCGTGCCTTCTTTGTAGGCGTCGCGCAGCCCAGCAAACGGGTTGTAGCGGCCAAAGTAGTCAAAAGTTTCGGGTAGTTTTGGTGAGGCTTGAGCCCCGGTAGAAAGGTGACCTGTGCCGCGCCAAATCGATAATCCCGCAAGGGTGACAATAAAGGCTGGCATCCCAAAATAGGCGACTAACGATCCGTTGAACGCCCCAATGGCAAGCCCAATCCCCAGACCTGTCATAATCGCAAGGTAAGGTGGGAAGCCCCAGAAACTGGCAACATAGCCCGTTAGCGCAGCTGTCATCCCCATGACAGACCCGACCGACAAATCAATACCAGCTGTGATGATTACAAGCGTCATCCCCCCAGCCACGATACCAATGGCAGCAGAGTTATTAAGGATCGTCATCAGGTTTGACGGGTGAAAGAACGGACGACCGGAAGACGCAAGTTCGATTGCAATCCCAAGTATGAGGATGGCAAGAAAAGCGCCTGACCACTCAGCCTTAAAGAATTTCACCAAGCCCAGCACAATGCGGTCTTGAAAGCTATGGCTTGCCTGAGATTCGGGTACGTCTGTCATCTTTTTGTCCACCGGTGAATGAGATGTTCGTGCATGAAAAAAAGGCGCGTCAAACGACGCGCCTTTGAGGTTAGGTCAGTCGATTACTCGATGCCGACCATTGCTTTGTAAACACCAGAAGTTGATGGTGTCACCAGGAAGAAACCGGTGTCGATACGAGGGGAAACATCTTCGCCACGTGCCGCTGCTGCAGCCGCTTTGATGCCTTGGTAACCCATCTGGTACAGCATCTGCGCTGTATCAACATGGACCCAACCTTCGTCCATAGCTGCGATCGCATCACCAGCACCGTCAAAGCCAACCAGCTTCACATCGCCAGCGCTAAAACCAAGGTTCTCAAGAGCAGCTTTTGCACCCATTGTCCCGCCGTCCCAAGCGTTAGCAACCATCACGATGTCCTGACGGCTGTTCAAGATGGCTTCGACACCCTCTTGTGCTTCTTGGCTGTTCCACTCTGTTGGGACCAACAGAATTTCAGAGTTTGGACGCGCTGCTGAGAATGCTTCCATGAAGCCGTTCTTGCGTTCTTGACCGGTGGACTGTGCTTGGTTGCCAGTCACATAAATGATTGGCTGACCGTCTTCGATCTGTGTGGCCGCAACAGCGCCCTGTACCTTTGCAACTGCGTAGTTGTCAGTCGCAACAAAGGACGTCACCTCAGCACCAGCAACACCAGTGTCAATTGCGATAACAGGAATGCCCGCGCCCATTGCATCGTTTACAGCTGGTGCAATGCCTGCACTGTCAACTGGTGCAATTGCGATTGCAGCCGCGCCCTGTGCCACAAGGTTTTCGAAAACCTCAAGCTGGCTGGACAGGTCGCCCTGGAATGCTGGACCAACAGAAACGAGATTCACGCCCTCTGCAGCAGCCGCATCAGCAGCGCCTTGGTTGATCATCATCCAGCCTGCGTTAGTTGCAGATTTTGTAATGTAGCCGATAACGTCCTGCGCGCTTGCAGCACTACCAGCCAGAAGTGCGGCAACAGCTACACCAGCGAATTTAAGGTTCATTTTCACGATATTCTCCTCCCAAAGATTGGTTAGTCCCGGATGGGATTCTAACCTAGTGTGCCCTTACAAAAACCGAATGTGGCAATCTGTCAATACTTAAATCAACTTGATTTAATTATTGACTTGTCCGCACTGATGATGCCTGTTCGGCCCGAACTAAGAGTCGCATCTGGGAGGACACTGATGACTGATGAACGTAGAATCATACTAGAAACACGTGGTTTAACAAAGCACTACGGTGGTGTTCAGGCACTCAATGATGCGAACTTCGAAATGTACGCGGATGAGCATATCGCAATTGTTGGCGACAATGGTGCTGGCAAGTCAACCTTTGTGCGCAACATTACAGGTGTTGAACAACGCACCGCAGGCGAGGTCTTCATTGACGGCGTTCCAGTAAACTTCAAGGCGCCAAACGACGCACGTGCCCATGGAATCGAGACAGTTTATCAAAACCTCGCGCTTGCTGATCACCTTGATGTGCCGGCCAATATTTTTCTAGGGCGCGAAGAGGTCTACTTTGAGTTTGGCCCGCTGTCGTGGCTCAAGAAAAAGGCGATGGTCCAGCGCGCTGATGAGCTGCTTGAAGAAACCGGCATCAAAATTCCGGAC
>JAGSGK010000203.1 GCA_023955215.1 Paracoccaceae bacterium | reverse complement strand
CCAATACCTGTGGCACCGCCAGTTATAAGTGCAACTTTACCATCCAAGGAAAACAATTGATGTGGTGTCATTCTCGTGCTCCCGAAACCCTAAATTCAAGCGACTTAGGTGTTGAATTTTACTGTTGCAGCCACGGGTGTTGCTGACAAGCCGCTCTGCGCCACTCAGTTTGTGTGCCGTTGCGTCAAAATGGACTGGAGATGAGGTCTAGATAAAATTAAACGAAATTGACGCTTTTCGGCGCCTAATGGGTGGTCGGCACTAATGCATGATGACGTATCGCGCTCAAACTATGTTTTGATCCAAGGTTTGATATGCCTATCAAACTCCATAGACACTAGACAGATTTAGCAAAAAACGTGTAATCTCTGACTTGAATTTATCGGATAAGCCAATGACCTCTTTCCTCGTTTTGAACGGCCCTAACTTGAACTTGCTAGGGACACGCCAACCTGAAGTTTATGGCACCACGACCCTATCTGACATCGAAGAAGATTGTGTGGCATACGGGACTGAAATAGGTATTTCAGTATCCTGTTTGCAATCTAACCATGAAGGTGAGTTGGTCGACGCAATACACGCAGCAAAGGGCACATTTGCTGGCATCATCTTGAATGCAGGCGCATACACACACACCTCAATCGCCTTGCGTGATGCGATTTCGAGCGTCGAACTTCCAGTGATTGAACTGCACCTTAGCAACATTCATGCTCGTGAAGAATTTCGCCACACCAGTTTTATTGCGGCTGTCGCGATTGGGCAAATTTGTGGATTTGGAGCCGCGGGTTACCGTTTGGCAATCGACGCATTGTCAGGTCATTTGAAGTGAAACCCATCACAAACATGGTGAGGGATTACTTATTTTTCCTTTCGAGCTGTCAGTCCATTGAAACCCTTTGGGATGCTCACGTTGCGTGCATGGATACTTACGGCTTTGATCGGTTGATCTATGGCTTTACGCGATATCGATCGGGTACCTCTTTGGGTGACCCCGAAGATTTTATCGTTTTGACAAACCATGACAGCGCATACACCGATGTTTTTTTGGGTGAGCGCCATTACAATCAAGCTCCTATGGTCAATTGGGCACTTAACAATGAGGGCGCTTGCAGCTGGGAAATCCTGGCACAAATGCAGCGCTCAAAAACACTAACGGATGCTGAGCGACGTGTTTTAGAATTCAACTACGGAATGGGCGTAACTGCAGGTTATACTGTCAGTTTCAAATCCGTTTCTGTACGATCCAAAGGGGCAATTGCCCTGACAGCTAAACGTGGTATTGGCCAAGGAGATATTGATGCCGTCTGGGAAGAGCACGGGCGCGATATCCATTTGATCAACAATATAGCCCACCTAAAGATCTTAACCCTGCCCTACATAACCGCGGCGCGTAGTTTGACTAAACGTCAGCGCGAAGCTTTGGAATGGGTGGGCGATGGAAAGACAATGCAAGATACTGCGATGTTGATGGGTCTAACTGTTGCTACAGTTGAGAAACATTTGCGCCTTGCGCGGGACACCTTGGCAGTAGACACCACTGCGCAAGCTGTTTTGAAGGCTAGCTTTTCAAATCAGATGTTCGTCTTAGAAGCCTAAGGCTATTTATCTAGTAGCGGTGGAATTGATATCAATGGACTGAGTTTGTGCATGAGGGAAGATTTGCAATTTTTCCCTCTTGGCGTGAAGAAGCCCAAGGCCATAGTTACCGTATTTTTTTACCATTGGGTAAGGATTCCCTGACTGGTACATTGATCGGCAAAGCTGCATTCTGTAACAGTTCCGTGAGTGGTGGCTAAGCCATTGGAGCTAGGTGAAAGATCTTCGCAATTTCGAGGCGCTCGATCACTGCCGGTTTTCCGGACCCGGCCTTGGGGTGCATTTTCATCCTTGGGTCGGACATTTCTATCGACGTTAGTATCATCCCCGTGTCAATCTAAGTCGAGGAAATGGGCAGGGTCGCTTCAATTACCTCTAGCGCCCCTGCCCTTTTTCAACCCTCGTACCAGCCACCGAACTTAACTTGGACGCTCTTACCAACAGCATCAGCGAAATCTGTCGGATCTTGTGTGCCATTGTCCCGCCCACGGTAGTGATATGGATAGCAATAGGTTGGCATGAATTCGGAAACAGCGCTTGCGGCAGCTTGGGCATCCATCGTGAAAGGGAGGTTCATGCAAACAAACGCCAGATCAATGTCCTTCAGGGCACGCATTTCTGGAATATCTTCGGTATCGCCAGAGATGTAAATCCTGAGCCCATCCACACTGAGTATATAACCGTTGTCACGACCCCGTGGGTGGAATTTGCGACGGCCCACTGTCAGATTGTAGGCTGGGATTGCCTCGATTCCGATCCCCATCGTTTCGTGGGTTTCGCTATTCCCTATCATCGTCGCCTGCGCCTGCAATTTGGTAGGCAATTTTGCAAACACCGCTGGATTTGTAACCAACGAAGTTTTTGGCCCTACGACGGCCAACAATGTATCTAAGTTGAAGTGATCACCGTGTTCATGTGTGATCAAAATTAAGTCGGGTGTTGGAAAGCCAAGATATGTCGATGTATCGCCAACGGGATCATTAAATATGACACCAAAAGGCGTTTTCATGACAAATGAGGCATGGGAAATGGGAAAGACTTCTACAACGCCATTTTGCGATGAAAACGCATCACTCGCATGGGTACCGGCACGCGCGGCATATGGCAGGAAGGTGACGGTTCCCCATGCAGCGACACCAGCCAGGATTGTTCTTCGATGAATTGTTAGGTCAGCCTTCATTACTAATTCCTCCACTTACAGACGTTATAAGCATAGAGTAATGCGGAGATTGAAACGCTGAAGTAACGTTTTCGCGTGTGGCCGTTTGTCGCCGAATAAAAAAGGCGGCCCACTAGGACCGCCTTTTCAGAATCACGAGGCTTAAAGCTTAGCCGTTGTTGATTTTAGCAACTTCTGCTGCGAAATCTTCTTTAACAACTTCAATGCCTTCACCAACTTCAAGACGGACGAAACCAGTGATGGTTGCGCCTGCTGCCGTTGCTGCGGCTTCAACAGTCAAGTCGGGATTGATTACGAATGCTTGGTTAAGCAATGT
This sequence comes from Paracoccaceae bacterium, assembly GCA_023955215.1. GTDB lineage: Bacteria > Pseudomonadota > Alphaproteobacteria > Rhodobacterales > Rhodobacteraceae > Ascidiaceihabitans. The sequence goes on along the minus strand of JAGSGK010000203.1, from coordinate 2,763 downwards.
TGCTTCAGCAACGTACTTTTTCATACGACCAACAATCATTTTCTCAATCACAGCTTCTGGTTTGCCTGACTCGCGGGCAATATCCATTTGAATCTGCTTCTCTTTTTCAACACCATCTGCGTCCATTTCGGCCTCGGACAATGCAAGTGGGTTCACAGCAGCAATGTGCATCGCTACTTGTTTGCCAAACGCTTCGTCGCCACCGGTCAAGCCGACCAATACGCCGATTTTACCCATGCCTGGTGCAGCTGCATTGTGAACGTAAGAAACAACAACGTCGGCTTCCAAAGTAGCCATGCGACGAACAGACATATTCTCGCCGATAACAGCGACAGCGTCAGTTACTGTTTGCTCAACGGATTTGCCATCCATGTCTGCAGCATTTAGCTCATCGATGTTTGATGTGCCGGCTGCAACAGTGGCGATACCGCCAACCATTTTTTGGAAGTCAGCGTTTTTACCAACAAAATCGGTTTCAGAGTTAACTTCAACAGCAACACCTTTGCCACCAACAACGCTAACGGCCACAAGGCCTTCAGCTGCTGTACGACCAGATTTTTTAGCTGCTTTGGCCAAACCTTTGGTGCGCAGCCAGTCAACAGATGCTTCCATGTCGCCATTATTTTCAGTCAACGCTTTTTTAGCGTCCATCATGCCTGCGCCAGTGCTGTCGCGCAGTTCTTTTACCATTGATGCAGTGATTGCCATCTTGGTTCTCCTGATAAGAGTTATATCTTTAAACGGTGAAGGGGCAAACCAAAGCCTGCCCCTATAATTCAGTGTGCTAAAGCCGATTAAAGCTTAGCCAGCTGCTGGAGCGTCTGCTGGTGCTTCTGCAAGAGCTTCTTCAACAGGAGCCTCTTCCATTGCGCCAAGGTCAACGCCAGCTGCGCCCAATTGAGCCGACATTCCGTCAAGTGCTGCACGTGCTGCAAGGTCGGTATACAAAGCAATTGCGCGTGCCGCGTCATCGTTGCCTGGGATCAGGTAGTCGATGCCGTCTGGTGAGCAGTTTGTGTCAACGATTGCGATAACTGGGATACCCAATTTGTTCGCTTCCGCTACAGCCAATGCTTCTTTTTTAACGTCGATTACGAAGATGAGGTCAGGACGACCGCCCATTTCGCGAATACCACCCAAGGAAGCTTCAAGTTTAGCTTGGTCACGTTCCATGCCAAGACGCTCTTTCTTGGTGAAACCTTCAAAGCCGCGCTCTGCTTGCTCGTTGATGTTCTTCAGACGGTTGATAGACTTTGAAACTGTCTGCCAGTTAGTCAAAGTGCCACCCAACCAACGGTGGTTCATGTAATACTGTGCACATTTCTCAGCAGCGTCAGCGATTGGCTGTGCAGCCTGGCGCTTTGTACCTACGAAAAGAATGCTGCCACCTTTAGCAACGGTGTCACGGATCAATTTCAGTGCTTCTTCCAGCATTGGAAGGGACTGTGTAAGGTCCATGATGTGGATGCCATTACGTGAGCCGTAGATGTACGGGCCCATGCGTGGGTTCCAGCGTTGGGTTTGGTGACCAAAGTGAACGCCTGCTTCTAGCAATTGGCGCATGGTGAACTCAGGTAGAGCCATGTCGTAATACCTTTCCGGTTTTCGCCTCGTCGGGGGTTCAATGCGGATGCATCAACCGGCGGACTTTGGGGGATTTTGATCCCAAGGCCCAAACCCCGACTGCGGGTTTAAGTCCCGAGCGTATATGTCGGTATTTCTTTGGTGGCAAGGGGTTTGACGCGATTACTTTGGCCGCAAAGTGATCACCGTCTCAGCAGTTTATTATGCCCTGCCCGTACAGCCAGTTCCGCGGCTTTAGCCAGTGCTTTGCGGTCCGTGAACTCAGCCACTTTTAGTCCGGGGTGATAGATGACGTCAATCGATCCTTGGGATGAAGCCGCGAGGGTTCCTAGTAAATGGGTTGCAAATTCCATATCGCCCCACCACCCATAAAATGACTTAGGTTTGCCTTCTGGCGGATGATACACGACGCTTACTGGTTGAACCTGTATCGTCTCACGTAATTCAGCACCCATAAAAGACCCAAACAGCGTTGTTTTGAATGGCAACACTTGTTGACCGTCTGTGCTTGTCCCTTCGGGAAAAAACAACAGTTTGTGTCCCGCCAACAAGCGCGCCTGCATGATTTGTGTTTGTGCCGTCGCTTGGCCACGTTCCCGTTTAATAAACAGTGTGCCTGTTGCACGCGCTAGCCAACCGATGCCAGGCCAAGCTGCAACTTCGGCCTTGGAGACAAAGTAGATCCGTTTTGAAGCGTTCAATACAAAAATATCTAACCAACTCGTGTGGTTCGCGACGACCGCCGCACGGTCCTGTAGTGGTGCGCCAGTCACATGAAGTGGCAACCGAAGAACCCGCAGCGCGTTACGACAAACAAATTGTGTTATGTGGGGCGTGATTGGACGACTAAGCCCGCAAGCGGGTCGCTCTATCAGGCGAACCAACACTAAGACCAACAAACTCCCAAAAACCAAAACGATCAAAACTGTTGCCCGTACAATAACGCGCAGCCAACCCATTGCAGTTACCGACTCGGGTTTGGGCTCTTTCGCTTCGGACCAAGTGTTCATCTTTTGGATTCTCCGCTGTAAATTCGCGATTGGCGTTCATTCAAATTGGCGGTGTCCATGATTAGGAAAACATCTGTAGTGTTGAATTCATGATCCACGAACGCGCCCTCGCCCACGACCCCACCAAGGCGCAGATAGGCTTTAATCAATGCGGGTATTTGCAGCATTG
>JAGSGK010000158.1 GCA_023955215.1 Paracoccaceae bacterium | reverse complement strand
TGAAACACCTTCAGTTTGATTTCCAACCGCTCTGGCACGCTTTCTTGGATCCAAGTTGCACCTTCGACAACTTCCGCCATCGTACGGTGGAACGACAGATTACCTGCATCAGGCAGCGCCACATCGACCAGCCCCGGCATAGAACGGCGCGCATTGCCCAACACTTCTTCAAAATTACGCTCTGCATTGGGATCGGGATCAAACACACGCACGTCCCAACCGTTCAACAAGAACCGCGCGGCCCAACCGCCACCAATTACACCACCACCAATGATTGCTGCTGTCTTTGTCATCACTTTGTCCTTTTTAGTCGGCGGGTATCCCAACCGTAGAATTTCAAAATCTCTGTTGCCGCTTTTAGGCGGTCTTTCCTTGGATTTGGTTTACGATCCAAGATGTAGCCGACGCGGCCTGATGGGGTTCCCAAAACCGCGGTGCGGAACCCTTCGTCCACCCACATGATTATCAAGGGATCACCCTGTTTGGGGCGTAAAACTGCGGTACCATCGTATGCATAGGTTTGGGCACCTTCACTTGCGACGACAACAATGCGGTCTTTGCCCTGTTGATAGGTCACAGCGATCACATCATGCGCCGCTGTTTCGCCCGTTTCAACGAAACGCGCGACGACATGCCAATCGCCAGCAAAGCGCACGGGATCAAATCGTGTGGTCGCGCCGATATTGGCAGACGGATTGCGAAACGTTATGTCAGATGGCGCGGGTGGGACGGTTGGAACCGGCGCACAAGCCACCAATCCGCCCACCAACAGCGCACCTACCAAATACCGACGCAATACCGACGTTATACCGACGTCGATTTTCACCCCTTTGGAGCCTGCTTTGTCAGCCCCAATTTATCGCGTACTTCTTGGGCACCGATCACCCGTGCGCCCATGTTTTCGATGATGGTTCCGGCCCGTTCAACCAGCTGCCAATTCTGCGCCAACTCACCTTTGCCCAGCCACAGATTGTCCTCCAGACCAACGCGCACGTTGCCCCCCGCCAATACGGATGCCGCAACATAGGCCATCTGATTGCGTCCCAAACCAAAGGCCGAAAACGTCCAGTCGTCAGGCACATTGTTGACCATCGCCATAAAGGTATTCAAATCATCCGGTGCGCCCCATGGCACACCCATGCACAGCTGAACCAAAGCAGGCGACTCAAGAACGCCGTCCTTAACCAGTTGTTTTGCATACCATAAGTGCCCTGTATCAAAGGCCTCGATCTCAGGCTTTACGCCCAATTCGGTCATCATGCGTCCCATCGCGGTCAACATACCGGGCGTGTTTGTCATGACGTAATCAGCTTCGGCAAAATTCATTGTGCCGCAATCCAGCGTACAGATCTCTGGCAAGCATTCTGCAACATGCGCCACACGTTCTGTCGCGCCGACCATGTCGGTGCCCTTGAGGTTCAGCGGCAATGGTGCTTCAGGAGAACCAAAGATCATATCGCCGCCCATACCCGCCGTCAGGTTCAGCACAACATCAACATCAGCATCGCGGATACGGTCCGTAACCTCCCGATAATACTTAAGATCTCGTGATGGTGTCCCCGTTTCAGGATCGCGCACGTGGCAATGAACAACCGCCGCCCCCGCCTTGGCTGCGGCAATCGCACTGTCGGCGATTTCCTTGGGTGAACGCGGCACATGCGGGCTGCGATCTTGGGTGCCGCCTGATCCAGTGACCGCGCAGGTGATGAAAACTTCATTGTTCATTTCCAAAGGCATCGCATATCTCCCATGCGTAAAATTGTAGTCAACGCCCGCGACCCCTACCCGATCGCGTGAACATCTTTAGTAAGGCATCGGATGTTGACGGTGCGTCGCGTCGATCTCCGCCAAAATCTCGTCGCTTAGCGTCACATCGACATAGCCCAACGCCTGATCTAACTGATCCATCGTTGTTGCCCCAAAGATGACGCTGGCCATGAATGGGCGGGTCATGCACCACGCAAGCGCCATGTGAACTGGATCAATCCCGTGCTTTTTGGCGATTTCCAAATAGGCATCAACAGCCGCAAAGGCGCGTTCCGTTTTGCGCCCACCCAAATCGCCATTAAGCGCCATACGTGACCCATCAGGGATTTGACCGTTCTGATATTTACCCGTCAAAAGCCCCACAGCTAGTGGAGAAAACGACAGCAAACCAACATCTTCGTTCACGCTGACCTCTGCAAGATCGGTGTCATACATTCGGCACATCAGTGAGTATTCATTCTGAATGGTCGCAACACGTGGCCCACCCGTACGTTCAGCCGCGTTGACCCATTGGGTCGTACCCCATGCGCTTTCGTTGCTTAGACCAAAGGCACGGATCGTGCCGCGTTTCACCTCTGCTTGTAACGCCTCAAGCGTCTCATCCATATGAGCGAGCGTTGCAGCACGGTTTTGTTTTGAAGGGTCGTAGCGCCAATTTTGACGGAACATATAGCTGCCGCGATTGGGCCAGTGAAATTGATACAGATCGATGTAATCCGTCTTCAGACGGGCCAAAGAGCCCTCAATAGCTTCAGAAATCGACCCTGCAGAAATCGGCGCACCGTCACGAACATATTTTATGCCATTGCCAGAATGCTTTGTCGCAAGGATAACGTCTTTACGCCGTCCATCACGTTCGAACCAATCCCCAATAACCTCTTCGGTACGCCCTTGGGTTTCAGCACTCAGCGGGTTTACCGGATACATTTCAGCGGTATCAATAAAATTGATCCCAGCCTCTAGCGCACGATCAATTTGATCATGACCTTCTTGGGTGGTATTTTGCGTGCCCCAGGTCATCGACCCCAAGCACAATTCGGAAACTTCAATATCTGTTCGCCCAAGACGGTTCATCTTCATCGTGATATCCTTTGAAACGCTTTTTTCTCAAGTTAGCGCGCGCCAAAACCACCGCAAGCGAAAACCGAAAACCGTCAAAGGTAAAATGCGACTACTACCCGTCGCTTATATCTGCGAAGCTTGCCGTAACCTCATGCAGGATAGACCCATTATGCGTCTGTTGATTTCCTTTGCCGCTTTATTTTTGTCTGTACTGCTTTTGCAGCTCAGTTCCGGTGGTGTTGGGCCGCTCGATGCGCTGTCTGGTATCCAACTTGAATTCACAACCCAACAAATCGGCCTATTGGGATCATCACATTTCGTAGGCTTTTTCATTGGCTGCTGGTGGGCACCGCGTTTGATGGGCAGCGTTGGACATTCGCGCGCGTTTGCCGCATTCACGGCCACGGGCGCAATTGGTTTGCTAGCCCATATGTTGGTCATCGACGCCTACGCATGGGCAGCTATGCGGATCGCGTCAGGTCTGTGTGTTGCAGGGTGCTACACGGTGATCGAGGCATGGTTACAAGCCAAAGTGACCAATGAAACACGTGGGCGCGCGATGGGCACCTACCGCATTGTTGATATGAGCGGGTCTTTGATGGCTCAAATGATGATCGGTGTTTTGGCACCCGCAAGCTATGTATCTTACAACATTTTGGCGATCTTGTGCTGTGCAGCTTTGCTGCCTTTGACCCTGACCAAAGTACCCCAACCTGAAACCCCCAGCGCACCGCGTTTGCGTCCACGATTGGCTTTTGAACGATCACCTTTGGCCGCCGCTGGCGTGGTCGTCGCAGCACTATCAGCCGCATCATTTCGGATGGTTGGCCCGCTATATGGTCAAGAAGTTGGCCTAAGCGTTGGGCAAATCGCGTGGTTCTTATCCGCATTTGTCTTGGGCGGTGCCTTGGCGCAATATCCGGTGGGTTGGCTGGCCGACAAATATGACAGGCGTTGGATTCTTATCTGGCTGTCAGTCGCTGCAATGCTCAGTTGCGGGGTGACTGTCATGGCCTCTGGTATGGGCACCACAGGCATTATGCTGACGGCATTCTTGTTTGGCCTTACCTCATTTCCAATCTTTTCCGTTGCAACCGCACACGCACACGACTTTGCCAAAGATAGCGAACGAGTAGAGCTATCGGCCGCCTTGATGTTCTATTACGCTCTCGGGGCCATTGCCGCACCTTATGTCGCCTCTGTCCTCATCACAGCCTACGGCCCCTCAGCCTTGTTCATCTTGATCGCTGGCGGCCATGCATTGTTGATCATATTTGGGCTGACGCGCATGTTGGCCCGTCCTGTATCAAATGAGAAAACGGATTATGTCTATGCACCTAGGACATCCTTTGTGATCGGACGTTTGAACCGCAGAAAACGCCAACAGGACTGATCCGTAACACGCAGCCACTTCCCCCAGCCCACATCCCCTGTTAAAGCTGCGCAAAACATGACCAAAGGCGCCAACATGACACGTCACCTGATCACCTCAGCCATTCCCTATATCAACGGGATCAAACACCTTGGAAATCTGATCGGCAGCCAACTGCCCGCAGATTTGTTTGCGCGTTATCAACGTGGCCGTGGGCGCGAAGTTTTGTTTCTTTGTGCCACGGATGAACACGGCACCCCTGCCGAGTTGGCCGCGAAAAAAGCTGGCAAGCCAGTTGATGAGTTCTGTGCTGAAATGCACGAAGTCCAAGCGCGCATCGCTGAGGGCTTTCGCCTATCATTCGATCACTTTGGCCGTTCATCTTCCCCACAAAACCACGCACTGACCCAGCATTTTGCAGGCAAATTGCAAGAAAACGGGTTGATCCGTGAAGTCAGCGAAGAACAGGTTTATTCCCATGCTGATGGCCGTTTCCTACCGGATCGCTACATCGAGGGCACATGCCCGAACTGTGCCTATAACAAAGCGCGCGGCGACCAATGCGAGAACTGCACCAAGCAGTTGGACCCAACCGACTTACTAGAACCACGCAGCGCAATTTCTGGATCAACGGACCTGGAAGTTCGCGAGACCAAGCATCTGTTCCTACGCCAGTCAACCTTGCGCGATGATCTAGACGCTTGGATCAACACCAAAACTGACTGGCCTGTTTTAACGACATCCATCGCCCGCAAATGGCTGCATGATGGCGACGGTTTGCGCGATCGTGGCATCACCCGCGATTTGGATTGGGGCATCTCGGTCAAGAACGGTGACCAAGACTGGCCAGGTATGGAAGGCAAGGTTTTTTACGTCTGGTTCGACGCCCCTATCGAATATATCGCCTGCGCTGGCGAATGGGCCGAAGCACACGATCTGCCAGAGGCCGATTGGCAACGTTGGTGGCGCACCGACAAAGGGGCCGAAGATGTGACCTATACCCAGTTCATGGGCAAGGATAACGTGCCGTTCCACACCATTGGCTTCCCTGCCACGATCCTTGGTTCGGGCGAACCATGGAAACTGGTCGATCACCTGAAATCATTCAACTATTTGAACTATGACGGTGGCCAGTTCTCAACCAGCCAAGGGCGCGGTATCTTTATGGACCAGGCGCTTGAATTGCTGCCTGCAGACTATTGGCGCTGGTGGCTACTGAGCCACGCACCAGAAAGCTCGGATGCGGAATTCACGTGGTCCAGTTTCCAGCAAGACACCAACAAAGATTTGGCCGATGTCTTGGGCAATTTCGTATCCCGCGTCACCAAATTTTGTCGTTCAAAGTTCTCTGAAGCATTGCCAGAGGGCGGTGAAAACGGTCCAGAAGAAATTGCGCTGATCGCTGATTTGCAAGAACGTTTGGGGCGCTATCAAGACCACATGGAAGCCATCGAAGTGCGTAAGGCCGCTGCTGAATTGCGTGCCATTTGGGCTGCAGGCAACGAATACCTGCAAGAGACAGCACCGTGGACAACATTCAAAACAGACCCAGAAAAGGCGGCCGTGCAAATTCGTTTGGCCCTGAACCTGATCCCGTTTTACGCAACATTGTCTGCACCGTTCATTCCTGATGCGGCTGCGAACATGCACGAAAACATGGGGACCTCGCCAGAGTGGCCCGTAGACGTGAATGCAGCGTTGCATGCCTTGCCAGCGGGTCACCCATTCACCGTACCTGAAGTACTGTTCGCCAAGATTACTGATGAATCCGTGGCCGATTGGGAAGTTCGTTTCTCAGGCACACGGGACTAACGTTTTGACGACACCAATTTTATATTCGTTTCGCCGTTGCCCCTATGCCATGCGGGCGCGGCTTGCGATATTGTCGTCACAAACACCCGTCATCCTGCGCGAGATCCTGTTACGTGATAAGGCACCGGAATTTCTAGCTGTGTCCCCATCGGGCACGGTTCCTTGTCTTGTCACCCAAGACAGCGTGATCGACGAAAGTCTTGATGTCATGAAGTGGGCGCTCGCGCAGAATGATCCAGATCAATTGCTGGATATGCCCGACGCTGGCTGGGACCTAATTTCCGAAACAGACGGTTCATTCAAACAAGCCCTTGATCGCACCAAATACGCGGCGCGTTACCCAGAGCAAAATACAGACGAGCAACGCGCGATAGCAGGTGATTTTCTGTCTCGACTAGACCAACAGATCGACCAGTGGTTGTTTGGCCATGTTACGATTGCAGACCAAGCTATTTTACCATTTGTACGCCAATTCGCCTTTATCGATAAGGCATGGTTTGATGCACAACCTTGGCCAAACCTTCAGGCTTGGCTTGACCGTTTTTTAATTTCAGACGAATTTACAACCATTATGCCCAAATATGCGAAATGGCATGTTGGCGATATTGATTTTACTTTTCCAAATGCAACGGATGCAAAGTGACAGCACAAACTCTTGAATGCGAAGTTCTCATTGTTGGCGGTGGTCCCGCCGGTCTTTCAGTTGCCGCCACTCTGCCCGATCACGTCTCTACCATCATTGTCCACCAAGACGCAGAGATCGGCAAACCTGTGCGCACCAGCGGTGGTTGCTGGTTGGATGATGTTGAGCGCCTTGGCATTCCGTCTGAATTCTATCAGGTCATGGATCAACTCGATGTATATTCCGACAACAAAGAAGCCCATTTTCAGGTCAAAGATAACAAGCTTGTCGTTCTGAACATCACCGATCTTTACCAATGGATTGCCCGGAAATCGGATCACAAGCAACGCCAACTCATGCTTGCAACAAAATTCTTGTCGACGACAAAAACGGAAGATGGTGGTTATTTATCCACGATCCGGTCGCGTCACACGGAAACGACACAGATCAAATCAAAGTATATTATTGATGGCTCTGGCGTCAGAAATGCAGTGTTGGATAATCTGGGCCTTAAAGAAAAACCAAATCGCACAGGCGTTGG
>JAGSGK010000300.1 GCA_023955215.1 Paracoccaceae bacterium | reverse complement strand
GGTGCGGATTATGTCGAAGATGCTGACATCGTGATCATGGCGCTGGGTTTCTCACCTGAGGCCTTGCCAACGCTTTGGAACGAACCAGATCTACCTGTAAGCCGTTGGGGTACAATCCTTACTGACTACTCAACCGGTAAAACGGGCATGGACGGCGTTTACGCTGTTGGTGACATCGTTCGCGGTGCGTCTCTTGTGGTTTGGGCGATCAAAGATGGCCGTGATTGCGCGCAAGCAATCTTGGCTGATTTGGCTGCACCAGCGCAGGTTGCTGCAGAATAAATACGGTAAAATCGACGTCGGTATAACGTCGGTATTGCGTAGGTTTTTTGTCGGTCCCGCCGACAGACGTTGAAACAGTTAAGGTCAGAGGTGCAGACCCAAGTGACGCAAGACAACAAAATATTGGATGGCCAATGCATGTGCGGCGCGGTGACAGTTAAAGCAACTGTAACCAAACCAATCGTACGTACGTGTCATTGCGAGATGTGCCGTCGTCACACCAGCTCGATGTTCATGTCGCTTCCGGCAACAGACATCGCAGTTGAGGGTCCAGCAAAATCTTACCAATCCTCGGATTGGGCAGAACGCGGTTTCTGCGAAGTTTGCGGTTCGACACTTTGGTATGCCACCACCGGTGACGGCGTGCGCAACTTGTCAGCTGGCCTATTCGAGAATGCGGGCGACGCCCCGTTGAAATTGGAATTTTTCGCTGATGCTGCCCCAGACGGGTACGCGTTGGCAGGGGATCATCGCAAGATGACCACCACAGAGACAATGGCGTTGTTCGCGCCAAGTGAAGGAGACACGATATGACCAAATATGATGCAGAATGGGTTCGCGCCGAGGAAGAAAAGCGCACGTTCATGGCCGAAAACGGTCTGTACTCCGAAGAAGAAGAGCACTCTTCTTGCGGTGTTGGCTTGGTTGTTTCGATTGATGGGAAACCTACACGTTCAGTCGTTGAAAACGGTATCGCTGCGTTGAAAGCAATCTGGCACCGCGGTGCTGTTGATGCGGATGGTAAAACTGGTGATGGTGCGGGTATCCACGTTCAAATCCCTGTTCCCTTCTTCTACGACCAAATCGAACGCACAGGCCACAAACCAAACAAAGATCAGATGATCGCTGTTGGTCAGGTGTTCTTGCCGCGTACAAATTTTGCGGCTCAAGAGACCTGCCGTACGATTGTTGAAACCGAAGTTCTACGCATGGGTTATTACATCTACGGCTGGCGTCACGTGCCGGTTGTGGTTGAGTGCTTGGGCGAAAAAGCAAATGCAACCCGCCCTGAGATTGAGCAGATTTTGATCTCAAACTCTAAAGGCGTGGATGAAGATACATTCGAGCGTGAACTTTATGTGATCCGCCGCCGCATCGAAAAAGCAGCGACTGCTGCGGGCATCGGTGAGCTGTACATCGCGTCGCTATCTTGCCGCTCTATCATCTACAAAGGCATGATGTTGGCCGAACAGGTTGCTGAGTTCTATCCAGATCTGATGGACGCACGTTTTGAATCTGCATTCGCGATTTATCACCAGCGTTATTCCACAAACACATTCCCACAATGGTGGTTGGCACAACCGTTTCGCATGTTGGCTCACAACGGTGAGATCAACACGCTTAAGGGCAACGTGAACTGGATGAAGAGCCACGAAATTCGCATGGCCTCTGATGTGTTTGGTGACATGGCTGAGGACATCAAACCAATTGTTGCATCTGGTTCATCAGACTCTGCTGCGCTGGATTCTGTGTTTGAGGTTCTTGTACGTGCGGGCCGTAATGCCCCAATGGCGAAAACAATGCTGGTTCCAGAAAGCTGGTCCAAGCAGGCGATTGAACTGCCCCAAGCGTGGCGCGATATGTATTCCTATTGCAACTCTGTGATGGAGCCATGGGATGGCCCTGCTGCGTTGGCTATGACCGATGGTCGCTGGGTTTGTGCGGGTCTTGATCGCAATGGCCTACGCCCAATGCGTTATGTCGTGACCAATGATGGCCTAGTGATCGCGGGTTCTGAAACAGGTATGGTTCCACTTGATGAGGCGCGCGTTAAAGAAAAAGGCGCGCTTGGCCCGGGACAACTTCTTGCTGTCGATATGAAAGAGGGCAAGCTGTACCACGACACAGAAATCAAAGACGAGATGGCAGCGGCCCGTCCGTTCGGCGAATGGGTTGGCAAGATCAAAGATTTGGACGTTGAAGTGTCACAAGTCGAAGAGAAGCCGTTGTTCACGGGCGAAGAATTGCGCCGTCGTCAAATCGCGGCTGGCTACACCATCGAAGAGCTGGAGCAGATCCTTGCCCCAATGGCTGAAGATGGCAAAGAGACTTTGGCATCCATGGGTGATGATACGCCGTCGGCTGTTTTGTCGAACATATACCGTCCGCTAAGCCACTTCTTCCGTCAGAATTTCTCGCAGGTTACCAACCCTCCGATTGATAGCTTGCGCGAATTCCGCGTCATGAGCTTGAAGACACGTTTTGGTAACCTCAAGAACGTGCTTGATGAAAGCAGTGCGCAAACTGAAATTCTAACGCTCGACAGCCCGTTCGTTGGCAATGCGCAGTGGGATGAATTGACTGCACAGTTCAACTCGCAACTGGCGACAATCGACTGTACCTTTGAAGCAGGCGAAGGCACGCTAAACTCAAACTTGGCGCGTATCCGTTCCGAGGTTGAAGACGCGGTTCGTTCTGGCGCTGGCCACATTGTTCTAACGGATGAGAAAAGCGGCGAAGATCGTGTTGCGATGCCGATGATCCTTGCGACGTCTGCTGTTCACAGCCACCTGACACGCAAAGGTCTGCGCACTTTCTGTTCCTTGAACGTGCGAGCGGCTGAATGTGTTGATCCGCATTATTTCGCAGTTCTAATCGGTTGTGGTGCAACTGTTGTGAACGCCTATTTGGCCGAAGATTCATTGGCTGAGCGTATCGAACGTGGCCTGTTGGACTGCACATTGACTGAAGCAGTTAAGCGTTACCGTGATGCCATCGACCAAGGTCTGTTGAAGATCATGGCGAAAATGGGGATTTCTGTGATGTC
>JAGSGK010000110.1 GCA_023955215.1 Paracoccaceae bacterium | reverse complement strand
TGTCAGCACATTGGTCGAACTCACTCCCTGACGTAAGCCACTTTGAAAAGCTGGATATCCAATTTGAGACTTTAGACATCGGGGATCAAGTGCGTTTCATTGGGCTGCCACGAAACGTAGAGTGACTGGCCAACATTTATTGGAAGTGCTGCAAGTGTTTCATGGTCTTTCTGAACACGGAGCTCTGAGCCATCTTCTGCTTCGAGATAAATTGTGGCAGTCGCCCCGGTGAATTCTTCGCCGATAACATTTGCGCGCACGAAATCAACATCGCCTTTTGGTTGAGTAACGCTAAGGTGTGCTCGCGTATCAAGAATGACTATTGTGGCGCTCTGACCCTTTCGTTGTGTTGTGCCCGCTTTTGGCAGATGCAGTTTGCCGACGGCCGTCTCTAAATTGCCATTCCCATCACATTTGCCAGAAAAAATATTGGACGACCCCAAGAATTCGGCAACAAAGCGGGTCTTTGGTGCCCGGTAGATTTCTTGAGCGGTGCCGACTTGTTCTACGACGCCTTTACTCATGATGACGACACGGTCCGCCATTGAAAACGCTTCGGACTGGCTATGAGTGACATAGACGAATGTAATACCCAGTTCTTGTTGGAGACCTTGGAGCACAGACTGCATGCGAACTTTCAAGTTTGCGTCCAAGGCCGAAAGCGGTTCGTCAAGCAATAGAATTTCAGGTTCAACAACCAAGGATCGGGCAAGCGCCACACGTTGCCGCTGTCCGCCTGACAGCTGCGCTATGTTTCGCGTTGCAAATTCGGAAATCTGCATTCTTTCAAGCCAGTTTTCCGCCCTACTGCGTCTTTCCTTAGCACCTACTCCACGCATTTTTAATGCAAACTCGACGTTTTCTATCACATTCAAAAACGGAAACAACGCGAGGCTCTGCCACACCATCGGTGTGTCACGCTGCCAAGTTGGCAGATCGTTAATTGGCTTTCCACTCAGTCTAATCTCGCCCTCGGTCGGGGCGTCAAGTCCTGCGAGCATCCGAAGTGTCGTCGTCTTGCCGCATCCGCTCGATCCCATGATCGCTAGGAATTCGCCTTTGTGGATTTCAAGGTCCAATTTCTGGACGGCGACAAACCCACCAAATTTTTTGATGACCCCGTTGAAGGTGACCAAAGGTTCGTTTTGCATTTCAGATAACTCCTAGTCTTTGGCGACGATGTTAGTGTCGCGCATCTGCCGCGTGAGCAAGATTTGTGCGATAATAACGAGCGTCATTGATGTGACAAAAACGAACGTGCCGATGGCATTGATTCGCGGGCTTACTTGTCCTTGCAGGAACCCAAGAACTTTCACGGGAAGCGTTTCGTTAAGACCCGAAACGAACCAAGAGATCGCAAATTCATCGAATGACACCGCCATCGTGATGAAGAGTGCCCCAAAGATAGCCGGAAGTGCGAAGGGAACAATGACGTAGCGCATCGCCGCCCATTCCGACGCCCCAAGGTTCCACGCGGCGGCTTCAAGATCAGGATCCATCTGCGAGAGGCGAAGCCGGGTGATTGCCATCGCAAAAGGTGAGCAGATCACGATATGCGAAATAATCACGGATATACTCTGGCCAGACAAGTTAATGCGGGAAAGATAGGCGAGCATCGCCAGCCCCATGATGACGACGGGAATCGTCGGAGGTAACAGCGCAAGTGCCATGTATACTGATTTTCCGAAAAACCGGTATCGAAAGTCAGTATATGCCGCCCCAAACCCAAGTATTGTCGAAACGACTGATACAATGAAGCCGACAAAAAGCGTGTTGCGAAGCCCATCCCAGACAAGCGGATCTGTTGCCACCGCTTGATACCATTCGGTCGAAAATGAGCCCAGTGGGATGGAAGGGAAACGATCAGAATTAAAAGAAAATACGAAACTAGCGGCGATCGGCGCGAACACAAATCCAAAGCTCAAAAGAATGTAGAAACGCAGTCCAAATTCGACAAATTTGCTTCGATTAAAATTATTCATTTTCCGCGCCCCTTATAAGCAAAGCTGATGGCTGCAAAAGCAACGGCGAGAAGCGTTCCAATCATGGTCAATGCTATCACAGCCGCACGCGGCCACTGCTGGCCCGATTTTGTGGTGTCGGTAATCAGGATCGAAAGCGTCGTCGGATCGCCTCCACCAAGATACACGGGACTAACAAAGTCACCAAAACTGAGGATGAAAGCAAACAAGGCCGCGACAACTAAACCGACCCGGGCGGATGGAATGACGACCTCAAAAACCGTGCGCAACCTCCCGCATCGCAGATTGTGCGCAGCTTCGATCAAAGTACGGTCGATAAACATTAAACTGAAAAGTTGCAGCAAAACGACCAGTGGGAAACACAGGGTTAGATAGCCGATCATTGTCGCAAAAACGGTGTTTAACATTCCAATTGGCTCTAGCCCAGTCAACCCCAGTAGGCCGTTGATGATGCCATTGTCAGACAGGAATATCTGCCAGGAATAAACGCGGACCAGGTAGCTCGTGAAAAAGGGTATCACCATCATGAAAATGGCGAGCTGGCGCATTTTGGGTGTCAGTTTGAAGGCGATGGCAAACGAACATGGAAAAGCAAGGATGCTCGTCAACACCGAAGCACCCGCGGCCAACGCCAGTGTTAGGCCATAGGATTGCCAAAAGACCGAGCGCCCGTACATTGTGACCCAATTGATCGTATCAAACGCCGGTTCCATCCGGAAATTTTTGACCGTCCAAAAACTAAGGGCGACCAGAAAGGCCAGCGGAAACACAAAAAAAACCAACTGCCAAAGCAGAAGTGGAAGAGAAAACGTGAGACTATACAGCGTTATTCGTTTGCGCATTATAAACCTTTTCCTTCTGACTGATTCCGCGGCCGGCGGCGCCCTGTAGAAAACTGGCGAGGTGTCCCGCCAGTCAACTTGATTGCTTACGCGCCTTTATATTCCGACCAAAAGTCGTTCCAGTCTTCGAGGCTTTGCTGGATCGGAAGCTGGCGATACTGGATACGGCCATCGCGGATCATATCCATGACGTTGCTTTGTCCAAGAAGCATGTTCTGGCGTTTTGCTTCCTCTGGTTTATCTTGCGCCAGGACTTCCCATCCTTTTTGATTCGGGATGAGCGCTGGATATGCGGCCATGTCGGCGGATTTTGCCTGGCCCTTAGCCGAAGTTACATACTGGATCCATTTTTTGGCCAGCTCTGCTTTCGCTGAACCTTTGCCTATTGAAAAGGATTCCGTCCACTGCAAACCACCCTGCTCTGGGATGACAGACCGAACGCTGGCGCCGTTCTTTTCCAGCACACCGGTAATCCAATCTCCGATGCCACCAAATGCCAGCATTTGGCCATTTTCGAGAGAAGAGAATGTGCCGCCGTAATCAAAGAAACCTCCAACTTGCGGGCGCAAGCTCATGGTCTTTTCTTTGACCGCTTCCCACGCGACCGCGTCGATATCGTAAGGCGACGGATTGCCGTTTGCCAGGCTCATCTGCCCAAGGTTAGGCAAGTGCCAATCAAAATGGCCTAGTTTGCCGGTAATTTTTTCATTCCAGAACACATCATAGCTTGAAGCCTCAGCTTCTGTCAGTGCTTCCGTGTTGTACGCAACACCAAGGAAGCCAAAGCGCGTGATAACAGAATAGAGTTTGTCTCCGTCCCAATGGCCTGGGAACTTTTGAAATTCCGGAAAGAACTCGTCAAAAGCGTAGTCAGATGGGTCCAATTCCTCAATGTAGCCAGCTGCGTTGAGCTGCTGCACATATTCGGCGTCCGACAAAATTACATCGTAGGTGCCGACCGGTGACTGGGAGATAAGGCCCAGCATGTTATCGCCACCCGTATAGTATTTTGGCTTGAACTTCACGTTGTTCTCAGCTTCGAACTCGGCGACCATATCAGGTTCAGCATGACCGTACCAAGCCAACATCGTCAACTCTTCGGTCGCAGCAAAAACACGGGTGCTGAGCATCGGCGTTGCCAACGAAGCCGCACCTGTCGCAAGCAGCGTGCGCCGAGAAAGACCCGTCTTCAGTAAATTCGATCTTGTCATTTTTCACTTCCTATTTGATGCTGGGTTGAAACTTATGTTCATAACACTATGACAGCCGTCGATATTAGAAAAATTGGATTTTTAAATCATTCCATTTATAAATGAAATGCGTTCTGCCTCACTTTTAATCCAATGGGGATGCCTCGTTTGCACCAATAATGTCGAGTTTCCCCACGAGTTCACTGACCAAATTTATCCCCGCGGCCGAGAGCCTTGGATGCTTGTAAAACAGGCCCACCCTTAGACTTTCGAGTTCAGGAAGCCCTTCGGCTTCACTTACAACACGCATTCCATCCAAGAGCGTAGGACCTGTAAGTGCACTGACACAAAGCCCGTTTATGACTGCAGATTGTAACCCGGACACACCTGAACCAGTATAAACGACGCGCCATCGCCTACCAACTGAATCCAGCGCCTGAATCATCCGTGCGCGATAATCGCAACCTTCGGGATGCGCCGCCAAGGGGATCGGCTTTTCTGGATCAATCCTGAAGGACGTCGACGCCGCCCAGACTGGCCGTTCCACCCATGATCGCGACAAGTAGGGCACCTGCGCATTAGGAGTCGTCGCAACAATTATATCTAGCTCATCCGCTAGCATTTGTTCGTGAAGTCTACGGCTCAGGTCACAATGAACCTCCAGGTCAACATCAGGGTGACTAAGGACGAACTTTGCCAAAGTATCTTGGAGAAATGCCATTGCATAGTCTGTGGGAAGCCCAATGCGCAAAACACCTGTCAGGTCGCCCCTTCGGAAGTAATGCGCTGCCTCATCGTTGATGCGGACGATCTCTCTTGCGAAGGTAAGAAGCTTTTCTCCTTCTTGCGTTGGAAGGATCGCGCGGCCCACCTTTACGAGTAGATTGGCCCCCACCAATTCTTCAAGGCGACTGATTTGAAGTGAGATCGCAGGCTGGCTGCGCCCAAGAGCGACACCAGCTTTGGTGTGGCCGCCAAGTTCAACGACGGAAACAAACGTCCTCAATAGATCAGTTTGTAAGTTCGTGATGTTGCTCATGTATTTATGTTTCCAATCCATGCATCTGAATAATCTATTTTCCTTATCAAGATTTGGCAAACTAAAACTGGAAGATAACACTCAAACATTGGAGGCATCGATGCTCCCCACTTCATCCTTTGCCGCAGAACTAACTTGGCCGGTTTACCATGCGGCCGTTCGCGACGGCACCACACCGATCCTCATTCCTATCGGATCCATGGAGCAGCACGGACATCATATGCCGCTGCACGTTGATGTTCTGTTGCCAACTGAATTTGCGCGTCGCGCTGCAAAAGAGATTGGCGCCCTTGTCGCGCCACCGTTCACTTATGGCTATAAGTCTCATCAAAAATCTGGCGGCGGCAATCATCTCCCAGGCACCACAAGCCTCGATGGAGCGACCTTGGTAGCCGCACTTCGCGATGTCATTAAGGAATTCGCACGGCATGGCGTGCGCAAGATTTGTCTCGTAAACGGGCACTTCGAGAACTCGTGGTTCATCATTGAAGCCATTGATTTGGCACTACGCGAACTGCGGTGGGGCAGGATCGACGATGTAAAGATCGTTGTCCTTTCATATTGGGATTTCGTCGACAAGGACACAATCGCCAAACTCTACGACGGCAACTTTCCAGGATGGGATCTCGAACATGGTGGCGTACTGGAAACGTCGCTTATGCTCGCGCTTTATCCTGACTTGGTCAGCTTGAGCGACGCGATTGATGTCGAACCTGCAGAGTTCCCGCCATATGATGTCTATCCCGTCAAACCTGAATGGACTCCCCCGAGCGGGACACTTTCATCGCCCAAAGAAGCGTCGGTTGGAAAGGGACAAATCCTTTTGGACGTATGCTCCAAGGGAATTGTATCGGCATTGCGCACTGAATTCGGATAAGTCCCGACGGTTCTGATACACTGGGAATTGGTCAAATACGATAGAACAGGTCGGGAAACCGGCCTGTTTCTGTATGGACTTAGACAATTTTAGATCGAAAGCCGTACCAGTAGCTATTTTTGGTAAATGATGTCATTGGCATGACACCGTCTACAATTTTTAAAATTCTCTTCCGTAGAAATTGCTCCCCCAGTACGGGGAAGCAATTGGCGTTACATTTCTTAGTTCTTGACGATCAGATGGTCTGGACCGTAGGCAAAGCCCGTGATGTTGGTATTGCCCTGATTGTTGTCGTCCGTAATAACAAGAATGTCATGCTCGCGGTAGCCGCCAGCACCTGGCAAATGATCAGGTATAGTAATCATCGGCTCCATAGAAACGACCATGCCCGGCTCCAAAACCGTATCGCAGTCTTCGCGCAGCTCGAGCCCAGCTTCACGACCATAGTAGTGGCAAAGGACCCCGAACGAGTGGCCGTAACCAAAGCTGCGGTATTGAAGTAGGTTCTCGGCGGCATACATCTCGTTCAGTTCTTTCGCGATGTCGCTGCATTTGGCACCTGGGACCAACAATTCCTTACCACGATCATGCACGGCACAGTTGATGTTCCACAAACGCGTATGCTCGTCGCTTGCTTCTTCCGAGAACAGCGTCCGTTCCAATGCAACATAGTAACCCGCAACCATCGGGAAGCAGTTGAGCGACAGGATATCACCCTTTTCAATCTTGCGACTCGTCACTGGGTTATGTGCCCCATCTGTGTTGATGCCTGATTGAAACCAAGTCCACGTATCCAAAAGTTCGCCGTCAGGCCAAACCTTGGCAATCTCGCGAACCATCGTGGCGGTTGAGTGCAATGCGACCTCATGCTCGGGAACACCCACACCAATCGCTTCGACGCAAGCTGCGCCGCCAATATCGGCAATGCGAGTCATCTTCGTGATGTGCGCGATTTCCTCGGCAGATTTGATCATGCGTAAACGCATTGATGGTGCTGCGATATCAACAAATTCCATATTCGGGAATTCAGACTTCAACAGGTTTAGCGTGTCGATGTTGATATGGTCAAACTCGATCCCCAACCGCTTCACACCACCGGTCAGCGTGCGTATAGCATGAAAATAGTTATCCTTCTGCCAATCGGTATAGGTCACGTTTCTGCCGCCCGACGTGCGCCGCCATGGCTGGCCGCCATCAATGCCGGCACTGATCGACGTCGATATGTTGTGATCAACCAAAAGGCCGTAGCGACGACCAAAATAGCAGTATAAGAAATCAGAGTAGTAGTTGATGCAATGGTAGCTGCTAAACAGCGCTGCATCTATTTTCGCCTCAGCCATATGGCCACGGATCGCAGTTAAACGGCGCGTCATCTCGGCGTCCGAAAAGGTTGGTACGGCTTTATCGCCATTATCTACATAGTTTTGTAACCGTTCACGCTCCATTGAAGCCTCCGCATAAATACTGAGCCCAAAATGGCTCCACAATTAATAGACAAGCCGCTAATCGTCTATCTTGTCAAAGGACTATATTTCAATATAGCATGATATTTTCTAATGCTCAGGTGGCTCACATGTCCGCACTTCCGTTGACCGCTCTGCGCGCCTTCGAAGCAGTAGCTAGGCTGGGGTCTTTTCGTGCCGCTGCCGACATGCTCTGCGTCACACAGTCAGCCGTCAGCCACCAGATTCGCAATTTAGAGGAATGGCTTGGCAAGCCGCTTTTTGAGCGGGAAGGTAATCGCACCCGTCTCTTGCCACACGGATCTGAACTGGCAAAAAGTTTATCGGCGTCGTTCAATGAAATCGACGCGGCCTGTATTCGCACCCGAACAAGCAGTCAGGCTCTTGTTATCGCCGCAATACCATCAATTGCTATGTGCTGGCTGATTCCACGACTACGTCGTTTTAATCGCGCCTATCCTGGGATTGAGATCCGTATCGTCTATGCCATGCACGGACGGGACATAAATTTTCATGATGTCCATCTTGCCTTTGTATTTTCGCGCGAGTTGCCAGAAATCCCCAATATTGAAAGTCAGTTTTTCCTTGGAGGGCAAAGTGTAGCTGTTTGTAGTCCAGCATTGCTGCGCAATATCGGAGGTTCGCCTGAAACCGAAGAAGATATCCTGCGGCTTGGGTTGCTTCACGATGGGACGCCAATTGGCTGGAAAACGTGGTTTAGCGGGCGTGGGATAAACGACCAAGCCGCTGAAATAGGTGCTACATTTGAAGATTTTAACCTTCTGCGGGCCGCAGTACTGTCTGGACAAGGCGTAGCCCTCTGCCCTCTCTCGATGGTTAAGCCCGATCTGGATTCCGGTAGCCTTGTACAGGTATCTGAAAGGATCACGTCAGGCGTTTCCAACTATTACTTGCTGTCAACAAAATCAACTGGTCCGCAAGTGACAAGTCAAGTGCAAGCGTTTCGTGACTGGGCAATGGCTGAGCGCGAAAAATCCTAAAATACCCGCGGGGCACTGTCAGACGAACTCGTCTCTACTAGGCCAGCACACCTGCCCTTTTATGCCGCACAAAGGCCGCGCCACTCAGCGAGAGCAGCGGTGCGGTTCAGCTTGAAATGGCATCTTTTCGAAAGGCAGCGCTCCTGGTTGAAATGGTTGTGAATGGAAGCATGGACAGCAACGAATTTCAGCAAGGTTCGCATGCTCCTGAAGCGGATCATCGCCCGCTCTCTTCGTCGGAATGGCTGATGTGAATTCTCTGCCCGATTGTTGAGCCAGCGGCCAGTTTCCTGTTTGTCCGCGTTGCCGATGACCTTCATGGCAGCGCCGTAAGACCGGTGTAGATCGGTCACGATGACATGTGGCGACCAAAGCAATGCAACAGCAGAGAGCAATCGTCTGCGGTATGGCTAGCTTGGCTGTGGTGAGGCGATGACACGCCACCACGCGGGTATGCGCGCGGCTACCACAAGGCGCCCACACCTGCCAACCAAATGTTATATTA
>JAGSGK010000195.1 GCA_023955215.1 Paracoccaceae bacterium | reverse complement strand
GTTGGGTCCGCACGAAGTTGTGTTTCATTGCCCCGCCCAGATCGAATTGCCGACGTGCGCGGGTGATATCGTATCGCTGTTTCCTATGTCCGAGGTGACAGGCACCTCTGTAGGTTTGGAGTGGCCGATTGATGGATTGACCCTCGCACCCGGTCAACGCGTTGGCACGTCCAACTGTGCGACGGGTGCAATTGCTCTTACAATGGCAGGGCCAGGGATGTTGTGCATCTTGCCGCGCCGTATGCTTAAGGACGTTACGCAGCTTCTGGCGTCGCTGCCAGATCACGTGAAATGGCCCGCTCGCGCAGGATGATATACACGCCAGCTGCGATGGTGATAGCGATGCCAACGGCGGCCAGTCCGTTTGGCAAATCCTTGAACACCCAAAAGCCGATGACGGTGGCAATTGGAATTTCCAGATATTGCATCGGGGCTAGGGTGGCTGAAGGTGCATAGCGCAGTGACCATGTCATGAGCAGGTGTGCCAATGTACCAAGCACCCCAATTGCGCCTAACATGCTCCATTCGAAACCTGTGGGTGCGATCAGTGTTAGGGCATCGATGCCCATTCGAGCGGTGATCGCCAGTGCGGGCACCATGATACCCACAGCCATGACGCCGCTGACGGCCTGAAGTCCGATTGGATTGGTTTCTTTGGCGATTTGGCGTGTGATCAGCATAAAGAATGAGAAATTGACGGCGACGACCATTGGCAGCAGTGCAGGCCAACCCACATCGGCAAAGCTGGGCTGAACGACCAGAAGGGTCCCGATAAAGCCGACAATGCAGGCGATCAGGCGGCGGGCCCCAACGTCTTCGCCGAGGATGTATTTGCCAAGCAGCAGCATGATAAAAGGCATCACAAAGGCGATTGCAACGGCATCGGCCAAAGGAAGGTATTGCAGGGCGGTGAACATGGCCCCAATCCCGAAGATGTGAAGGACCGTTCGCAGGAAGGCCAGTTTCAAAACCCATCCGTTCATGCGCCAGACCAGTTTCGAGGCCCAGACCATTGGAATAAGAATGATAGCTTGAACAGCGAAGCGCACGAGGAGCAGTTGGCCCAGTGGTATGGATTGTCCTAAGATTTTGGCAACCGCGTCCCCCATGGGGGCAACGACGCAGAAGCCAAGCATAAGGAGGATGCCAAGGAGGGGTTTATCTTGTGTCATGGGATCAGGCTAAGTGACGATTTTTGCTGATGCAACTCATAGGTTGTATTTCTCCTGCCTCACCTTAGGGATTGAGTGACGTTATTTGGCGTCATTCACTTGAGTCTGCTTCAGCGCTGCTTTTGCGCTCTCGTGCCAGTATATACAGGCCAGAGGATATGATGATCGCAACGCCCAGCAGGGTTGTGGGTGTTGGCACATCCCCAAAAATAGCGATCCCGAATATCGTGGCGGTTACGATTTCCAGATATTGTAACGGGGCGAGGGTGCTTGCAGGCGCTTTGGCCATCGCGAACCCGATCAACAGATGCGCGAGCGTCGCCATGACCCCGACCCCGATCATCATCTGAACGGCAAAGGCGCTGGGCCACGCGGGATCAAGACCTGCAATGTTTGAGCCATCCGCGATCCACAGGACGGGAACGGATAAAACCACGGCTGCAATGGCTGTGTAGGATTGCATAGCGAGTGGATGCATCTTTTGCGCCATTTGCCGCGTGAGGATCATGTAGACGGCAAAGCACGCGGCTGTTCCCAACGGCAACAATGCGACGGCGCCTGTGTTGGCAAAGCTTGGGCGGATTACAAACAGTGCGCCGATAAAGCCGATGAGACAGGCGATGATCCTGCGCGGTCCTACGGTTTCTTTTAATATCACGGCCCCAAGAAGGGTTAGGATAAAGGGTTCGACAAAGAACACGGCGATTGCGTCGGCGATGGGCATAGAACGCAAGGCGGTAAAAAACAGTCCTGTCGCAACCATAATCAGAGTGGCGCGCAGCAGATGTAACACCACCTCTTGTCTGTTGGGGAGGTGAAGTACGGCCATGAAGGCGGCGATTGGCAGCAGAAGGCTGGATTGCATGATGAACCGCGCGGCCGTCACTTGGGCCACAGGGATTTCATGGGGCACCAGTTTGGCAAAGACGTCGATACCGGGCGCGATCATTGCACCGGATGCCATCAGCAACACGCCTGTGAGGGTTGCGTTTGCGGGTTTCATCAGCAGTTGGGGACGTTGACGGCCAAGCCACCAAGAGAGGTTTCTTTGTATTTGGCGGACATGTCCTCGCCCGTTTGGCGCATGGTTTCGATGCAGGCATCTAGGGGCACAAGATGTGTGCCATCACCCCGTAGCGCGAGGGAGGCGGCAGAGACCGCTTTGATCGCGCCAAGTCCGTTGCGTTCGATACAAGGGACCTGCACCAAACCTTTGACGGGATCGCATGTCATACCAAGGTGATGTTCAAGCGCGATTTCAGCCGCGTTTTCGACCTGTTCGGGTGATCCGCCCATTACAGCGCATAGGGCCGCAGCGGACATAGCAGCGGCAGACCCCACTTCGGCCTGACACCCCGCTTCGGCCCCAGAGATTGAGGCGTTGTATTTCACAAGACCCCCAATGGCGGCAGCAGTTAGCAGGAAATCTTCGATATGGGACTCTGATGCGCCCGGTACGTGGTCTAGGTAATAGCGCAGAGTGGCTGGCAACACGCCTGCAGCCCCGTTTGTTGGGGCGGTGACAACTTGACCACCAGCGGCGTTTTCCTCGTTTACGGCCATGGCGTAGACGCTCATCCAGTCATTGATGGTGTGGGGCGCTTGTTGGTTCATGCCGCGTTCAGCCAACAATGCGTCATGAATGCCTTTGGCGCGGCGTTTCACGTTCAAGCCACCAGGTAGGATGCCATCGGTTTCAAGGCCGCGGTTGATGCAGTCGCTCATCACCTGCCACAAACGCGCGGAACCTGTCTTAAGGTTGGCCGCACCGCCACGGGCTTCTTCATTGCTGCGCTTCATCGCGGCGATGGTTTTGCCAGAGGCGTTGGACATCTTCAGCATTTCGGCGGCGGATTTGAACGGAAAGGGCACAGGGGCCCCTTCATCGGTGGCTTTGCCTGCGGCCAATTCCTCTTCCGTCATGACGAAACCACCACCGATGGAATAGAACACTTGGCTAAGGGTCACGTCGCCTTGTTTGTCTGTTGCCATCAGGATCATTCCATTGGCGTGACCATCTAGCTGTGTGTCATAATCAAAGATCAGGTCGGTTTTTGGGTTAAAGTTCAGTGTTGGTAGGTCTGCGGGGGTGAGGGTGCTTGTCGCGCGCATGGCAGTGAGAACCGCATCAGCCTTATCATTGTCGTAGGTGTCGGGCAGAAACCCAGCAAGGCCAAGGATTGTGGCGCGGTCGGTTGCGTGGCCCACGCCAGTAAAGGCCAAGGATCCGTGCAGGGATGCCTTAACACCTGCAAATTCAAACGGGGAGGCGCGCATCATGTCAAGGAAACGGGCCGCTGCCACCATTGGTCCCATCGTGTGGGAAGAGGACGGCCCAATGCCAACCTTGAACATCTCGAAAACGGATAGGAACATTAGATTGGGCTTCCTTCAGGAGGGTTTGGTGCTGCGGGGTTTGTGAACGGGGTTGCGTTCATGCCCTCTGCTTGGATCAATGAATGGACGGGCGCGAGGGTTTCGAGGCGCTGGCACATGTCGTGGAGGGCTGGGTAGTTGGCCAAGCTGTGCCAATTGCGGTCATAATCGCGTGGGTAAATGGCGGGCCAGCGCAATGTGGCCGCGATGTAGAAATCCAAAGCGCTGGGCGTTTGCCCGCCGCACCATGCGTGCCCTTGGGCCACAAGACCATCAAGTTGGGTGTGATATCGGACCAATGCACTCGTGGCGTTTTTGCGGAGGGTGCTTTGGTGGATAGGATCAGCGCCAATGAATTGATCAGGATAAAACAACATACGCAGGGCAGAGTGCACGGTGTTGGATACAAAGAACAACCATTTCAGGAAACCCGCACGCTCAGCGCTGTCTGGGGCAGGGCCCAAGCCGCCGTGGCGATCGGCCAGCCAAAGCAGAATAGCGCCTGTTTCAAAGATGGGTCCATGATCCGTTTCCAGCGTTGGGATCAAGCCATTGGGGTTCAGGGCCATGTAGGCATCAGACCGTTGCGCCGCTTGGCTACGGTCGACGAGGGCGCAGTGATAGGGCGCGTCAACGTGTTCCAGCGCAAGGCGGATCACAAGGGATGCGTTATCAGGGGCGTAGTGCAGGACATAGCTCATGCCTTAATGAATAGGGCAGATGGTCCTATAGGTCTTTCCGAAAACGACATTTCAAAGTGAAGAGGGGACGTGACCCATTTTTACGATGCATTTGTGCGGGATTAAGGGGGTGCTTTCTTCTCGCACCTTAGCCTGCACTTTTGTATAAGGTGCGCAGTAAGTGGGGAGTCGCAGCTATGGCCGGAGAATTGTCACCAATCGACAAGGCAAAATTTGTTGCTGCCAAACGGGCTGCGCAATACGTCGAGGACGGCATGCGCGTTGGATTGGGCAGCGGATCAACCGCTGCGTGGTTGGTGCGTTGTTTGGGTGAAAACGTACGCAATGATGGCCTGCGGATTAAAGGTGTTCCCACATCGACCCGCATTGCTGAATTGGCGCGCGAAGTTGGACTTGATATTATCTCGTTGGATGAAGCCAAATGGTTAGACATCACGATTGATGGTGCAGATGAGTTTGACGGCGACCTAAATCTGATCAAAGGTGGTGGTGGTTCATTGCTACAAGAGAAGATCGTGGCGACGGCATCTGATCAAATGATTGTTATCGCGGACATCGGCAAAGAGGTTGAATCCTTGGGCAATTTCCCATTGCCAATCGAGGTCATTCCCTTTGGATGGCAGACCACCCAAGCGTTGGTCGAAGAAACCCTTATTTCTATGGATGTTTTGGGCCGTCAGTCGACGCTGCGCATGAATGGACATCGCCCGTTTATCACGGATGAGGGGAACCATATTCTGGACCTTCATTTGAACCGCATTGGGAACCCGCGCCAGTTGGCGATGGTGATCAATCAAATGCCGGGTGTGGTTGAAAACGGTCTGTTTATTGATATCTGTGATGCAGTCGTAATCGGCTTCGGCGATGGCCGTGTCGAGATACGTGATATTAATGCGGGGACGGTCGAAACAGACCGTCTTGATTTCGTCGAAACAGACAACCTGTTTAGCGATCTTTCATAACAAGGACTAAGCCCATGGCATTCGACTACGATCTTTTTGTTATTGGTGGCGGCTCTGGCGGCGTACGTGCAGCTCGTGTTGCAGCTGGTGAACATGGTGCGAAAGTCGCATTGGCTGAAGAGGATCGTTACGGCGGCACCTGCGTTATTCGCGGCTGTGTCCCCAAAAAGCTGATGGTATTTGCATCAGGCTATAGCGGTGTTGAGGCGGAAGCTGGAGCATATGGTTGGGATATCACGTTGGGTGATTTCAACTGGGACCGCTTTAAAGGGTCAATGCACGCTGAATTGGATCGCCTTGAGGCCATCTATCGCCGCTTGCTTGCCAACTCTGGTGTTGAGACATTCGATGCGCGCGCAACTGTCAAAGACGCGCACACTGTTGTCTTATCCACGGGTGAAGAGAAGACAGCCAAGCATATCTTGGTTGCTGTGGGTGGTCGGCCGACACGTCCCAACATTCCAAATGCGGATGTGGGTATCGTGTCTGATGATTTGTTCGATCTGCCAGAACTGCCAAAAAAGATGCTGATTATCGGTGGCGGTTACATCGCGTCTGAATTTGCAGGCGTCATGAATGGTTTGGGCGTTTCGGTGACGCAATATTACCGTGGTGAGCAAATCTTGCGTGGCTTTGACAATGAGGCGCGTACATTGATTGCGGACCAAATGGTCGAAAAAGGCATCGATCTACAACTGGGCACGAACATCGCTGAGATGGAAAAACGTGACGGTGGGGTCTGGGTTAAGTCGACCACTGGCGTCGAAACCATTTTCGATCAGGTTTTGTTCGC
>JAGSGK010000066.1 GCA_023955215.1 Paracoccaceae bacterium | reverse complement strand
GGATCAAGGTGTGAACGGGGCGTTAGGAGCCTGTTTTTGGCTCAAACGTACAGTTTGACCGCCAATCTGTACATTTATCCCCAGTTAAAAAGACGGGCAATCAGGCTGTATCGGCCAAAATGTACATTTCTGAGCGTAAATTGTACGTTTTGGCAGGTTTGTACGCATTCATCAGTTGTTAAGGTCGCGGATGCGTTAAGGTTTGTCAGGGTACATTAACTTTTGAGTTAGGTTTTAAAGCTCAGCCGCTTAATTCCCAATACCGGAAAACTCAGAAATCTGGATACATCTAATCGCGGTTGTACATTTTGGACGCAAATTTGAGGTGGCCAGAGGCATCAAACCCCCAGCTCAAAAAAAAGTCGAAAAAAAAGGCCGAGCGCGAAGCTCGGCCAAGTCCAACAGGGAGGTGAAGGCGGGGTACAGGGATGTACCCGCCGCCTTCATGAATTGAGATAGTGTTCCCAGAACGCCCAATCAATGTGCAATGTGCCGCACCGAGTGAAAACCCGTTATGCATTTAGTGCATACCTAGGTATTTTCGTTATTTCGCAGGTGCTTACGGAAAATAATAATTTCTTCTTGCACGAAGTCACGAAAGGCGGAAATACGCTTGGAGTGTCTTAACTCCTCTGGATAGGCCAAAAACACAGGGACTTCAGCCGACTCAATCTCTGGCAACACGCGCACAAGGTCTGGAAAATCTTCGATGACGTAGTCCGGAAGAATACCGATTCCCAAGTTGTTTAGAACGCCCTGAAGCACACCAAAGTAATTGTTCACTGTTAGAGTTGACCTAACATTATGAGTCATCAGCTCTTGGACCAAGGTGACGCTGGCACCAACCTGTGCAGAACCGGTATTCTGGCAAATCAGGCGATGGTCCTTAAGATCCTCTGGCATATGGGGGAAGGGATGGTCTTTGAGGTAATTCTTTGTCGCGTATGCGCGCATGCGAACACTCATCAGTCGTTTTCTAATCAAGTCAGCTTGTGATGGTTCTTTCATGCGGATGGCCACATCGGCTTCGCGCATAGGAAGGTCCAAAACACGTTCCTCAAGCATCAGGTCAACGCGTAGGTCTGGGTATTTTTCATACAGTTTGGGCAGACGCGGGGCCAAGAACAGCGTTCCGAATCCAGTTGTGGTTGTCACCCGCAGGTCACCGAACACTTCTTCTTCACTGTCGCGGATACGTGCGGCTGCTGCATCAAGGCGTTTGGACATTGCGACGGTCGCGTCAAACAACAACTCGCCTTGTTCTGTCAGGATAAGACCACGGGCATGACGGTGGAACAGCGTCGCGTTCAAGGATTCCTCAAGTGCGCGGACCTGTCGGCTGACGGCTGATTGCGACAAATGAAGTTTGTCGCCGGCATGTGTCAGGCTGCCTGCATCTGCAACGGCGTGAAAAATTCTTAGTTTATCCCAATCCATACCGAACACCCCTGAGTAACTGACACTGCATTATATTTGTTCCCTCCATTATAGGCGAATTTGCGTGAACTGATACTGCTGGATCAGGATTTTTTCACTCAACGGTAAAAATATCTATACAGGTCAGCTTTTGTGACCTATCGTAAAAGAAACTGCACGACTGATCAACGCTGGGGAGGCCCTGATGAGCACGCAAAAGATATCATTGAATGACCGTTATGATCTGGAAAAAAGCCCTGTTTTGCTGAATGGCACGCAGGCTTTGGTCCGTATGATGATGATGCAAAAGGCGCGTGATGTTGCCGCTGGGTTGAACACTGCGGGATTGGTAACAGGGTATCGTGGATCGCCCTTGGGTGCTGTTGATATGCAGATGGAGCGGGCGCTTAAGCCGCTGACGGAACATGAGATCACCTTTCAGGCCGGCATCAACGAGGATTTAGCCGCAACCGCGCATTGGGGTGCGCAACAGGCTGAACTGCGCGGCGAGGGCAAATACGATGGCGTCATTGGTCTGTGGTACGGCAAAGGCCCCGGCGTGGATCGTTCTGGTGATGTGATGCGTCATGCCAATATGGCAGGTACGTCGCCTGCGGGTGGTGTGCTGATGGCAATGGGGGATGACCATACCGGTGAGTCGTCAACCGTTTTGCACCAATCTGAATTCGCGATGGTCGATGCCTATATGCCGATTGTTAGCCCTGCTGGGGTGCAAGAGGTGATGGATTACGGGTTGTATGGTTGGGCACTGTCGCGGTTTGCGGGCGTCTGGGTAGGCCTGAAGACGATGAAAGACACGGTTGAGGTGACGTCGGTTGTGGATGGTAATCCGCATCGATTGTCCTTTGTGACCCCAGAATTTGATATGCCTGAGGGTGGTTTAAACATCCGTCTGGTCGATGATCGCATCGATCAAGAGGCGCGCCTTATCGACTATAAACGTTATGCTGCTGAGGCGTTCAGTCACGCCAATAAGATGGACAAGCGCGTTTGGGGCACTGAAAAGGCCAAGATTGGTTTTGTCGCTGCTGGTAAAAACTGGCTTGATCTGATCCATGCAATGTCTTTGCTGAACATCGATGAGGCAGAGGCCGAACGTCTGGGCATCACCACATATAAGGTGGGTCAAACATGGCCGCTGGATATGCGTGGCTTTAATGCCTGGGCCGATGATCTGGATTTGATCATTGTGATCGAAGAAAAACGCAAGTTGATCGAGGTCCAAATCAAGGAAGCCTTGTTTGATGATCTTCGGGGCCGCCGTGTTTATGGCGGCATGAAAGATGGCAAAGTGCTGTTTGGGGCCGCTTGGGCGCTTGATCCCGTTGAAATCGCCGAAAAGCTGGGCCAGATTTTGGTCGAGGAAGGGCGCAATACCGAAGGTGTTATGGCTGGATTGGCCGCAATGGACGAGGCACGCCGTTCTGATAACGCAGAGGAAATAGCGGCCCGTTTACCGTATTTCTGTTCCGGCTGTCCGCATAATTCATCAACCAAAGTGCCTGAGGGATCGCGTGCTTATGCAGGGATTGGCTGTCACTTTATGGTCCAATGGATGGACCGCGAAACGCTTGGTTTCACACATATGGGCGGCGAGGGTGCCAATTGGATCGGTGAAGCCCCGTTTTCCACCCGCGACCATGTTTTCCAGAATTTGGGGGACGGGACGTACAACCACTCTGGCGTTATGGCGATACGGGCGGCGTTGGCGAACGGGACGAACATAACTTACAAAATCCTTTATAATGATGCGGTTGCCATGACAGGTGGCCAAAATCACGAAGGTGGATTGCCTGCTGAACAGATCGTTGCCGAGTTGAAGGCGATGGGTGTTGTTAATCTGGCCGTGGTTTACGATGAAAAAGAAGACGTAAACTTTGACGTCTTTCCGAAAGGCATCGAAATTCATGAACGGGCCGCATTGCAAACGGTTCAGGAGAAATTCGCCAAAGTTCAGGGCGTCAGCGCGATTGTTTACATCCAAACCTGTGCTGCTGAGAAACGCCGCCGTCGCAAGCGCGGAACCTTCCCTGATCCGGATAAACGTATGTTTATCAACACGGATGTTTGTGAGGGCTGTGGTGATTGTGGTGTGCAATCCAACTGCGTGTCTTTGGTCCCCAAAGAGACTGAACTGGGCCGCAAACGTGCGATTGATCAATCCAGCTGTAACAAGGATTTCTCTTGTGTGAGTGGGTTCTGCCCGTCTTTTGTATCCCTTGAAGGGGCTGTCGTGCGCAAAGAGGCGACGACTGAGCTGACCTTGCCCGACCTGCCGATGCCCGAACTGCCAGTAATTGATGGCACATGGAATGTGGTGATCACGGGCGTTGGTGGCACGGGTGTTGTGACCATTGGGGCCGTCATGGCCCAAGCGGCGCATATCGATGGCAAAGGTGCTGGCATGATGGAAATGGCGGGGCTGGCCCAAAAGGGTGGTGCGGTGCATATCCATTGCCGCCTAGCCAATGATCCCCATGATATTTCGGCCATTCGCGTGGCGACAGGCGAGTGTGACGTGTTGATTGGTGGTGATCTGGTTGTGTCGGCGGGCGCAAAGACGCTGGGATTGACCCAAGCGGGGCGCACAGGCGCTGTTGTGAACTCTCATGAAATCATCACCGGAGATTTTACCCGCGACATAGAGTTTAGACTGCCAACAGAGCGGATGACCTTAGCGTTAGAGGCCCGTTTGCGTGACGACGTGTCGTTGTTTGACGCCTCGGATCTTGCCAAAGCATTGTTGGGGGATTCAATTTTCTCAAACATGATGATCTTTGGCGCGGCTTGGCAGCGTGGTTTTGTGCCCCTTTCACAAGACGCGATTGTCCAAGCGATTACGCTGAACGGCACTGCTGTGGACCGCAACCTGCGCGCTTTTGAAATTGGGCGTTGGGCTGTGCTGTTTCCAGAGGATGCCGCTGCCATTTTGGCCCCAAAGGTGATTTCACTGCCAACCAGCATGGCGGAAAAGATAGATTACCGTGCAGCGCAGTTGGTTGGGTATCAGGGCAAACGATTGGCCAAACGGTATCGTAAATTTCTGGACGGCATTTCTGATGACGCGGTGCGCATGGCAGCCGTGAGCGGATACCATAAGTTATTGTCTTACAAGGATGAATACGAAGTGGCACGCCTGCTTCTTGATACCCGTAGCAAAGCGCGGGCAGAGTTTGATGGCGACTTTAAGATGACCTTTAATCTGGCCCCGCCCATCCTGTCCAAGATGGGGCCGAATGGGCGACCGATTAAGCGCGAATTTGGGCCGTGGCTTGAACGCCCGCTGCGCCTGTTGGCAAAGCTGAAGGTTCTGCGTGGCACGCCATTTGATGTGTTTGGTTACACCGCTGAACGCAAGATGGAACGCGCGCTGATCACGCAATATGAGACGGATATGAAAACTGTGTTGAGGGTTTTGAATGATCAAAATCGCGATGCAATTGTCGCCTTAGCAGAACTGCCGCTGCAAATCCGTGGGTTTGGTCCTGTGAAGCTAAAGAACGAGGGTGAGGCGGCCAAACGGCGTGAGGAATTGTTAATTGCCATTCGAATGGGTGCTGAAACGCTGAACAAAGCGGCAGAATAATCAAGATCGCTTTATATTGGTTACGTTCATGTCATAAACACTGGGCATTGCTGATTTGAGGGATTAATTGCCCAATCAAAAGCAGTGGAGGCAGAGGCCAACAATGTCATTGAACACACGCGAAATTGCCCGCGAAATAAGTTATGCGCACTCCGTTAAAACGCGCAGTGGCCGAACAGTGGTGCGGTTGCTTGAGAACACGACGGGCCGATTGCGCCTGATCAAACGGGCAAAAGGGTATGAAGATGAAGTCGCGCAGGGGCGTGATTTTTGGCAGGTGATGGTCGATCGCTATGGTCTTAGCCTTGATATCGTTGGTGGTGCGCTGTCCAATATTCCCAGCGAGGGACCCGTTATTCTGATCGCCAATCACCCTTATGGTATCTTGGATGGGTTGATGATGGGTCATATCCTGTCCCAAGCCCGTGGCGATTTTCGCATTTTGGCCAACAGCGTGTTTCGCAAGGCAGAGGATTTGAACCGCATTGTTTTGCCGATCTCCTTTGATGAGACGCGTGAAGGGGTTCAAACCAACATTGCGACACGCAAGACGGCATTGGATTACCTTGGGCAGGGCGGCGCGATTGGCGTGTTTCCCGGTGGCACCGTTAGCACAGCCGAACGTCCCTTTGGTCGCCCAATGGACCCGATGTGGCGCAGCTTTACCGCGCGCATGATTGCCAAATCAAATGCCACTGTGATCCCTATCTATTTTGACGGCCACACCAGCCGCCTGTTTCAGATCGCCAGCCATTTGCACTCGACATTGCGCCTTGGGCTATTGATCAAGGAGTTTAAAAAGCGCGTGGACACACCAGTGCGGGTCGTGATCGGGGAACCGATTGGGCGCGATGTGTTGGACCCGATTGCAAAGGATTCCAAACAGATGATGGATTTCCTGCGCAAAGCCACGTATGAGCTGAACCCAAATCCGATCAAATCATTTGATCTTGGATATGAATTTGAGGACAGGCATCGCGCCTGATGACGCATGGCAGTTGGTATTTTTGATAGTGGTTTAGGTGGATTAACTGTACTTGAGGCCGCGCAAAAGCGTCTTCCTGATGTTGACTTTATCTATCTAGCGGACAGCGAGCATGCGCCCTACGGCGTGCGCACAGCGGATGACATCTATGAATTGACCTGTGCGGCCGTTCAGCGGCTGTTTGATGCGGGCTGTGAACTTGTGATTTTGGCCTGCAATACGGCCTCTGCTGCTGCCCTGCGCCGTATGCAAGAAGGGTGGATCCCTGAGGGCAAGCGCGTCTTGGGTGTGTTTGTTCCGTTGATCGAGGCCCTGACAGAGCGTGATTGGGGTGACAATTCACCACCGCGCGAAGTTGATGTGAAACATGTTGCGCTGTTTGCGACCCCTGCGACTGTGGCGAGCCGTGCATTCCAACGCGAATTGGCGTTTCGTGCGATTGGTGTGGATGTTGAGGCGCAGGCCTGCGGCGGTGTTGTGGATGCCATTGAAGACGGTGATTTCATTTTGGCCGAAGCGATGGTGCGTTCGCATGTTGATGCGTTGATGCGTAAAATGCCCAAGCCACAGGCGGCCATCTTGGGCTGCACCCATTACCCTTTGATGTTAGATGCCTTCCAAGAGGCGCTTGGCGCTGATGTGAAGGTGTTTTCACAGGCCAATTTGGTGGGTGAAAGCTTGGCCGATTACCTGACACGTCACGGTGACAAAATCGGCAGTGGAGAACCAGCTTACTTGACCACGGGCGATCCCAAACAAGTCAGCAACCGTGCCACCCAATTCTTGCGACGTCAGATCACCTTTACTGCAGCGTGATCTTTACCAATATATCGAGAAAAACATGACCTATTCTATCGCAATTTTGGGTGCCAGTGGCTATACGGGTGCCGAACTTATTCGCCTAATATCTGAACATCCTTCTATGAAAATCAAGGCGTTAGGGGCGTATTCTAAAGCGGGCAAAACCCTTGCTTCCGTCTTTCCACACCTGCGCCATCTGGATCTTCCGGACATGGTTAAGTTTGATGAGATTGATTGGTCTGGCATTGATCTGTGTTTTTGCGCATTGCCGCATAAAACCAGCCAAGAGGTCATTCGTGACCTGCCGAAATCCCTTAAGATTGTCGATCTTAGTGCTGATTTCCGTCTGCGTGATCCTGAAGCCTACGCGGCGTGGTATGGCAATCCACACGGCGCTGTCGAAATGCAAGGCGAAGCGGTTTATGGCCTAAGCGAATTTTACCGTGCAGAGATTCAGACCGCGCGTTTGGTGGCGGGAACTGGCTGCAATGCGGCGACGGGCCAATTCGTGCTGCGCCCTTTGATTGCTGCAGGGGTTATTGATCTGGACGAGATCATTCTGGACCTTAAGTGTGCGGTGTCTGGTGCGGGGCGTGCGTTGAAAGAGAACCTTTTGCACGCGGAATTATCTGAGGGCTATCACGCCTATGCTGTGGGCAGTACACACCGCCATTTGGGTGAATTTGATCAAGAATTCAGCGCCTTGGCGGGGCGTGACGTGAAAATTCAATTCACCCCTCATCTTGTTCCTGCAAACCGCGGAATTCTGGCGACGACCTATGTTAAGGGCGATGCGCAAGCGATCTATGACACGATGGTTGCGGCTTACGCGGATGAACCGTTCATCGAAGTGTTGCCAATGGGTGAGACCCCAAGCACGCGACACATTCGCGGCTCAAACTTTTGCCACATCGGTGTAGTTGCCGATCGGATCGAAGGACGCGCGATTGTAATCGCAGCACTCGATAATTTGACCAAGGGAAGCAGTGGGCAGGCGTTGCAAAATGCCAATCTGATGCTAGGTATTCCTGAGACAACAGGGCTGATGATGGCCCCGTTGTTCCCCTGATACCTTAGGAGTAGTAATGAAATCGCTTAAGAAACAACGCCGTATTCAAGTGGTTGCGATTATGGCCGTTGCCTTGGTCCTTTCGACTGTTTTGATTGGCTATGCCTTGCGCGATGGCATCAATTTCTTTCGCTCTCCGACGCAAGTGGTCGAAGATCCGCCCAGCTCATCCGAGGTGTTTCGCATCGGTGGGTTGGTCGAGGTTGGAAGCCTTGTGCGTGGTCAGGGTGAGACAATTCAATTCGTGGTGACGGATGGTGGCGCGTCCGTTCCTGCCATCTATTCGGGTGTTTTGCCCGACCTGTTTGAGGAAAATCAGGGCATGGTGGGTACGGGTCGTTTGATCAACGGTGTCTTCGAAGCTACTGAAATCCTTGCAAAACATGACGAAAACTATATGCCAACTGAGGTTATAGACGCCCTCAAGGCGCAGGGCGTCTATGTTGAACCTGAAGGCAGCTAACGTACGCTGCAACTACCGGAAATTAACCTGATTTAATCATCTTCACCTGGTCAGAAATGGCCAAAGGATAAGGTGATGCAAACGGTACGACAGATTGCCCAACAGATTGTGGACCGCGAAGGTGGCTATGTGAATGACCCTGACGATCCGGGTGGGGCCACCAATTTTGGCGTGACCATTCACACCATGCGGCGTCTTGGTTTGGATCTTGATCACGACGGGGATGTGGACAAACACGATGTGCAGATGCTGAGCCGTGCACAAGCCGTCGATATTTTCATCAAACATTACTTTGAGGGGCCGCTGATCGCGCAATTGCCGCAGCCTCTGCAGGCGACAGTCTTTGATATGTATGTGAACGCAGGTGGCAACGCGGTTCGCATACTTCAACGTTTGTTGATTGATATGGGGTTTGAAGTCGTCGTTGATGGCGCCCTTGGCCCTCAATCCATCGCCTCGGTTCAGGCCGCGTTCGAGACTGCGGGTGGCTATTTGATCGACGCATATGGCATTGCGCGGCGCAATTATTACCTGCGCCTTGCTGATCGCCGTCCTGCCAGCCGCAAATACGCGCGCACGCGTGCAGGTAAAAAGGGCGGGTGGATCCGGCGCGCCGAAGAATTCATCGCGCCCAAATACCACCTGTCACAGTCACAGTTTAACAAGAGGGTCGCGTCATGGGCATGATCGAACGAATGTTTCAGTTGATGTTTGGCGGTGGCGGCAACATGGTCCGCGACACTGTAGAGGTTTTTCGTGAGAACGCTGAGGCCGGTTCACAGCGCGGCGCGCAGGTTCAAATGCAGGCCATGCGTGAATATGGTCAGGAGTTTGCGATCCCCCGCCAAGGTTGGTTTGATCGTTTTATGGACGGGGTGAACCGCTTGCCGCGTCCTGCATTGGCCCTTGGGACACTTGGATTGTTCGTGGCGGCCATGATCGATCCCTTGTGGTTTTCACAGCGAATGCAAGGTATTGCGCTGGTACCTGAACCGATGTGGTGGTTGTTAGGAGTTATTGTCTCGTTCTATTTTGGGGCACGGCATCAGGTCAAAAGCCAGAAGTTTCAGCGTGAAATTGTGGGAACTATGGCGCATGTTCCGCAAGTGATGCGCAATATCAAAGCGTTGAAAGAGCTACGCGCAGAAAGCGTTGGTGTCGCTGACAGCGGCCCAGATGTGCGCCTGTCTGTGGCCTCAATAGCGCCAGATGCCAACGCGGCACTTGATGCATGGCGCAAACGCAACCAGTGACCCGCGACAATGTGAACCGAAGTTGTGCGCGAATATCATTGGCGTGGTTTGGGGCAAGGCCTATAGTTGGCGTAGCTTTTCAAAATGGATGCCATTGATGATCACTGAACTTGGACACTTTGCCCTGATTTTAGCCTTTATGGTCGCGGTCGTTCAGACCTTTGTTCCCTTGGTGGGTGCCCACAAGGGATGGCGGTCATGGATGGCGGTTGCAGAACCTGCCGCGTCGGCCCAATTCATGTTAACGGCCTTTGCATTCGGGGCCTTGATGTGGGCGTTTATATCGTCTGATTTCAGTCTGTTGCTGGTTGTTCAGAACAGCCACTCTGCCAAACCAATGCTGTATAAAATCAGTGGCACATGGGGCAACCATGAGGGGTCAATGTTGCTTTGGGTCCTGATCGTATCCCTGTTTGGCGCTACGGCTGCGTGGTTTGGAACCAACCTGCCACCCAGCCTGCGGGCCCGTGTTTTGTCGGTTCAGGGCGCGATTGGTGTGGCGTTTTTCGCGTTTGTTCTGTTCACCTCAAACCCGTTTACGCGTCTTGCTGTTCCGCCCTTTGATGGGCAGGATTTGAACCCGTTGTTGCAGGACCCTGGTTTGGCGTTTCACCCGCCATTTTTGTACTTGGGCTATGTGGGTCTAAGCATGGCATTCAGTTTTGCCGTTGCTGCATTGATTGAGGGGCGTGTGGATGCGGCGTGGGGCCGTTGGGTCCGTCCTTGGACATTGGCGGCGTGGATTTTCCTGACGATCGGCATCGCGCTTGGGTCATGGTGGGCCTATTATGAACTTGGCTGGGGTGGGTTCTGGTTCTGGGATCCGGTTGAAAACGCATCCTTTATGCCGTGGTTGCTGTCTGCTGCTTTGCTGCATTCTGCCATTGTGGTCGAAAAGCGTGAGAGCCTGAAATCTTGGACGATTCTGCTGGCGATCTTGGCCTTTGGCTTTTCATTGATTGGCACGTTTATCGTGCGTTCGGGTTTGCTGACTTCTGTGCACGCCTTTGCCAACGACCCTGAGCGGGGTGTATTTATCTTAATGATCCTTGGCTTTTTTACTGGCGGTGCGTTGATCCTATTCGCCTTGCGCGCAGGGACGATGGAAGCAAAGGGCGTCTTTGGACTGGTCAGCCGTGAAAGTGCACTGCTTACCAACAACATCCTTCTTGCTGTCAGCTGTTTCGTGGTTTTCGTGGGTACAATGTGGCCTTTGGTGGCAGAGATGTTCTTTGACCGCAAATTGTCGGTGGGACCGCCGTTCTTCAACATGGCCTTTACGCCGTTTATGTTGGTGCTTGGGCTGGTTTTGCCAGTGGGTGCGATGATGCCGTGGAAGCGCGCCGAGATTAAGCGTGCGTTTTATCCGTTGCGCTATGCGTTTGTTCTGGCGCTTGCAATTGCGGGGTTGGTTTGGGTTATGCAGACAGGTCGATCCATATTGGGACCGATTGGCGTATTCTTAGCTGCGTGGGTTGTCATGGGGGCTATCATCGATCTGGCGTCGCGAACTGGGCGCGGTGGTGGTCGTTGGGGTCGTTTGTTGCGTTTGCCACGTGCAGATTGGGGCAAGATGCTGTCACATTCGGGTCTTGGGATCACCATGCTGGGCGTCGCAGGCATTACGTCTTGGCAGTACGAGGATATTCGCGTGGCCCAAATCGGCCAGCCCTATGATGTAGGGGCCTATACGATCACGCTGAACGGGGTCGCGGATTCTGAGGGGCCGAACTATTTGGCAACGATCGC
>JAGSGK010000210.1 GCA_023955215.1 Paracoccaceae bacterium | reverse complement strand
GGCTGCCAACTATGGCTCGGGCTATGCCCTAGAGGTAATGCGGGAGCATATGGAGAAGGTGTGGGGGAAGGGATGGTGAAGTGGACAAGTGGCAAGTCTGAGCGGACCCTCAACCAAAACGCAGCGAACGGCAGGAAAGAGACCACACCGGAAGTGTCAAATTCTTGCGGGGGGAGCTCGCAGCATGAAAACCTGCCGCGTTGCCGCGAAACCTCCGCTGTATCGCAGAGGTAAATGCGGTCGTTCAGGCATAATGCAGCAATTATAAAATCACAAACTCACAGACTGCGGGACCTTTCGGACATTAGCCGCGTCTACGCCTAACGTTGCTTATGCCGTTCTCGATAGGCCGAATACATCCGATTGACACTACGGAGCTTTTGCGCTACGAATCAATAATAGAAACCCATTTCTATAGGATAGAAAATGAGCGAAGCAGACCGTCACGTAGAATCCGTTGTATCAGCACTGACCTTGCTTGACTGTTTCGAGCGCGATGAAGGGTTGAGGCTGGAGGACTTCCATGCTCGAACCGGATTAACGCGTAGCCGCATTATCAGATTGGCGGGAACACTCGTGCACAAGGGATATTTGGTGCATGATCGTGAGCACGCGCAGTATCTACTTGGTCCAACTTTGTTTCGTGTAGGCGCACTTTTGGCGGATCGATATGGCTCAATGGCATCGAGTGTTCGTCCAATTTTACGCGAGCTTGTGGTGTCTACAGGACTGACATCAATGTTTTCGGTGCTAGGGGGGCGTGACCGCTTAATCCTTGCCAAAGAAGAGCCCGATAAAGCTGTGCGATACAGTGTCCAGGAAGGACAGGGCCGATCTATTGTTTTGGGCGCCTCCGGCCGCGTACTTCTAGCCTTCTCGAACGGTGCCGTAGCGAGCGAATTAATCGAAAAATCACAGCTCTCAGATGTTGAAAAGACGCGCCTCACAAGCGATCTGGTGAAAATTAGATCGGCTGGATTCAATCTTAGCGAGTCAGAATTAACACGTCACGCTTTTGCAATCGCGGTACCAGTTTTTTCGCAGTCAGACGACCTACTAGGCGTTTTGACAGTCGCGGGGCCGACTTTGGAATACCAGAAGGAAAAGCTTGCTGATCTGGTTGCCCTGTTAAATCACAAATCCCAAGAGATCATGCTGGCCAGCCCTATCGTCAGACATATGAAACAAGAAACCAAAAGCATGCGAGATGAATTATGACAGATCATAGCGGTAGCCGTCAGCTTGAAGAAGAATATGCCGAGCTCGAGCAAGCAGGGCGCATCTGGGGAGAAGTACCTTTGTCCCGCATACGCAAGGTCAAATTTGACCGCGTAAGCGCCGAAATAACACAAGGTTATCTCGCATTGACGGACCTGACTACAACAGTTGCGGACTCGCTTGATAAGTATGGAATCTGTGGGGCAGTCGCATGGTCACATTTACCCAACCTTGTTCCAGGTAAGCGGGTCGCAGGAACGGCTATTACACTGCGCAACGTGCCGGAGCGCAAAACACCAACACAGGGAACACTCGACAAAGATCCTATAAAAATGTCGAGCCGCGAATGCCATTATTTAGCCGAAACTGGCGACGTTCTCGTCGTGGATTTTGGGGGCAACGTCGAAGCATCAAATATGGGTGGACAGTCAGTTCTCACGGCAAAGATGCAAGGTGTCGCAGGAGCGATCGTC
The DNA here is from genome assembly GCA_023955215.1 of Paracoccaceae bacterium. GTDB lineage: Bacteria > Pseudomonadota > Alphaproteobacteria > Rhodobacterales > Rhodobacteraceae > Ascidiaceihabitans. The sequence continues at coordinate 4,040 of JAGSGK010000210.1, read as the reverse complement.
GACGGTGCCGTACGTGATGTGAACACTATCCGAGATTTGGAATTTCCGGTGTGGTGTAGAGGCGGTACGCCAAAAACTGGCAAATACCGGATGGAGGCCATTGAGATCAACGGTCCTGTGACGGTCCATGACGTGCTGGTAGAGCCGGGCGACTTTGTTGTGGCCGACGATTCTGGCGTCTGTTTCATCCCTTCACACTTGGTCAAAGTAATCTTGTCAGAAGCAAGAGCGACGGAGGCGGCTGAAGAAGCGGCCCGTGAAATGATCCGACGGAAAGCGCCGCTATCGGAATTAAAACCTCTTTTTCGCAGTCGATACAACGGATGACAAAAACACAATAAACAAACTTCAGGGAGGATGTTATGAAAGTGAATCGTAGAAAATTAGTTGGCCTCGCGATGGCGATGGGCCTGACAACAATTTCAGGAGCCGCCGCAGCGCAAGATTCCTGTGGAATTGATAGGCCTATTCGGGTGATTGTCGGATACGGAGCTGGAGGTGGCACAGATAGCTACGCACGCATTCTTGCAGGCTCAATTCCCGAGTTTTTGGATAATATTCCAATGGTTGTTGTCAATCGACCTGGCGGTGCACAAGTGGCCGCAATGCGTCAAGTATTGGACGCAGACCCTGATGGACTAACTGTAATGGTTTCCGCGATGGGTGGAGCATTGATGAGCACGATGATCCGAGATCAGGGAATCGATTGGTTTGAAGATTTCGTTGCCGTCGCGCAGATTGGCGAAACCAATCAGGCGCTGGTCGTACAGTCAGAAAGCGGCATCACAACCACCCAAGAACTATTGGAATCGATCCAGAAAAAGTTTGCTGACGGTGAAAGAACACGTTGGTCCCACCCAGGCCGCGGCTCAGTAAGCCACATTGGGGTCACAGCATTTTTGGAACTGAATGGCGTGCTAGAAATGACTCAAGACGTTCCGTTCCAAGGTGGAGGTGAAACACGCAATGCTTTGCTCTCAGGCGAAGTTGGATTCTCCGCGAGTGGGGTGCACACCGTTCCTGCATTCGCCAATCGTCTTGTTGCCGTCGGTATTCTTTCCGAGGAGAGAGACCCAGTAGTAGATACCGTTGCGACCATGGCCGAACAAGGAATAGCCTTTGTTCCAACGTCCTCACCGATAATTGTAGCAGCACCTGCAGGTGTTACTGAGGCGTATGTAGATTGTCTTGCTACTGCGATTGCCGGCGCAGTCGAGCATCCGTCCTTCGTCAATTTGACCAGTAAAGCGAAGCAAGCGGTGATCTATCGGAATTCAGAAGAAACGACGGCTTACCTCCAAGGACTGGCCGAAGCCTGGGCTCCAACTATTGAATCCGTACGGGCAACACTCGACCAATAAGCAAAAAACCCGTTGGAGGATTGAAAGATGGGATCAGAAGAAAACACACGTGGGCTGAGTCAACCCGCCAAAGAGTTTGGGACAGCGCTTCTTGTACTTCTCGTTCTGATCCCATTTTCGACAAGAATATCAGAAATCTATGTAGATCCATCTGATCCAGGTTTTGGATCGCGTGATTTTCCCCGATTGATAGTTTGGTTCGGTATTGGATTGAGCGTAATTTTGGCTGGTAAAGCTCTGATGAAGTTACAGATTAGGGCACCAAAGCCGCGACAACTATTGCCCGTTCTTTCTGGGCCGGTGCTGCTCTTTTTGGTTGCGGGTGCTTACATCTACGGCGTCCAATTATTTCAATATTTGCTACCAACATTTGCGCTTTTGATTTTTTTAACAATGTTCTTTGGAAATACTGGATGGAAACGAACAATCCTGACACCGCTTTTCGCAGTTTGCATCTACTATTTCGTCTTCTTCATCCTGTTTGGTATTTTCGAAGAGCGTGGCACGATTTTGTCATACGATAGCTACGGCTTCGCCCGATCAATCCGGTCCTTCATAGGCCTCAACTAAGAAACAAAACATAGGGGAGGGGACGCTATGGGCATTCTCGACGGATTTTCTGCGCTTTTTTCATCATGGCAACCGGCATTCTTTGCCATACTTGGCACGCTGATTGGCCTTGTTGGAGGTGCTATTCCGGGCCTGTCGTCCGGTGCTATGATCGCTCTTCTCATTCCTGTGACTTACTACCTCGATCCTCTTGCGGCTTTGGCATTGATTTACACAGTCTCTAAATCGTCAGATTTTGGCGGATCAATCCCAGCCATTCTATTCAATACACCTGGAACGCCCCAAGCATCTGCAACTCAGATAGAGGGCTTCCCAATGACCCAGCAGGGCAAGCAAGGGAAAGCGCTCAAGATGGCGGTCATCGCTTCAGCTCAAGGTGACTTATTCTCTGAACTTTTGCTTATTTTCGGTGCGGCTACATTGGCAGTCTATGCTGCGGAACTTGGTCCCCCCGAATTTGTAGCAATTTATTTTTGTGCCTTTGTTATCATAGGTGGGTTACTCGGAAAATCTGTGATAATCGGTTTTCTGAGTGTCATCCTTGGTCTGGCGCTCTCTCTGGTTGGCACTGATCCCATCACTGCGGATGACCGTTTTATTTTCGGCGTGAACGAACTGCTGGATGGAATCGCATTGGTCCCTGTATTGCTCGGGGTATTCGTCCTTGCTGAAGTCTTCTCGAAAGCTGCTGATAAAGCCTATGACATTATGGACCAGCCGATCGCAGGGAAATCTGATGATCCGACCGACAGCTATGTGACCTTTGCTGAGTATTGTCGTGTTCTGCCAACGATGCTGCGCTCGACAGGGATAGGCGCGGCCATTGGCATGTTGCCTGGTGTAGGCTCAGCGGTGGCATGTTTTGTTGCTTATTCAGAAGCCAAGCGAAAATCCAAGACACCAGAAACATGGGGGAAGGGTGAGATTGAAGGCATCGCAGCTGCTGAATCTGCAAATAATGCAACATCAGGTGCCAATCTAATCCCCCTTCTGACGCTGGGCATTCCAGGATCAACTGCGGCAGCACTTCTATCTGGTGTCATGTTAATTCATGGGGTCGAAATTGGGCCAAACATATTCACAACTTCGTATGACATCATTTACGGTGTGTTCGCCGCTGGTCTTCTTTGCATCGCTACATATTTTGTGGTGGGATACTGGGGCAGTGGCTATGTCGGAGCTCTTGTTGGACGCATTCCAGCCAATATGGTATACCCAATAATCTTCGTTACTTGTTATGTGGCGGTCTACGCAACGCGGCAAGCCACGTTTGATATGGTTATCATGACCATATTTGGCTTGATTGGTTTCTTAATGAAGCGCCTTGATATGAGCTTACCTGCGTTTGTGATTGCATTTATTCTTGGACCTGGCTTAGAGCGATCTATGCGTCAAACGTTCCTCCTTGATGAAGCTGGTGGTTGGATATTTCTCGAGCGTCCGGTCGCGTTAGGCTTCTTTGCATTGGGAGCATTTGCATTTTTCATGCGTCTACTACAACGATCAGAATAGTTTGCTTTAGATGCAAGCAGACATTGGCGCAGGTGCCGCGAAATGGTGCTTGTCCCACATCTCGATTCTTTGAACAGACGGCAGCGAATGATCCGTTTGAATTTGCCTCTTACTGACGGGATCGAACGACCGGACTGGGGGAATTCGCTGCATCATAGAGATCCCTGTGCTGCGTGCGCGAACAAATGCTGCGTGAGCATTCGCTGTATGGGCAAAAGGCGGCTCTGCCCGCAATGCAGACATCGGGGTAGAATGCAGCGAAAGTCCGTTGTCCGCAATTTCCAACTCAGGCGGAGTGGCAGTTAGCTACTGCTCAGGCTATGCCTTGGAGGTCATGCGGGAGCATTTGGAGAAAACATGGACCTGAACATTCTCAACGCCGCCGAAAATCCAATTCCCACTCATGCCTATGCTGCTTTCTTGGCAGTGATTTTAGGAGGCATCCAGCTATCAAGACACAAGGGTACAAGCTCCCACAAATACCTTGGGTATTCTTGGGTGTTGTTGATGTTGTGGGTGAGTGTCAGCAGCTTTTGGATCCAAACGATCAAAGTAATTGGCCCGTTCAGCCCAATCCACTTTTTGTCGGTATTTACG
>JAGSGK010000150.1 GCA_023955215.1 Paracoccaceae bacterium | reverse complement strand
CTGAACTTCACCTTTGATGGCAAGTCTTATAAGGGGCATGGTGGCGACACTTTGGCCTCTGCCCTACTTGCCAACAATGTGCGCCTTATGGGGCGTTCATTCAAATATCACCGTCCACGTGGACCGTTGACGGCGGGTTCTGAAGAACCGAACGCGTTGGTGGAATTGCGCAGCGGTGCGCGTCAAGAACCCAACACACGTGCTACGACGGCTGAATTGTTTGAGGGTCTGTCTGCAAACTCTCAGAACCGCTGGCCTTCGTTGAAATTTGACGCGATGGCCATCAATGACCGTTTCTCAAACTTCCTGACCGCAGGCTTCTATTACAAAACATTCATGTGGCCGGCAGCTTTCTGGGAAAAGGTTTACGAACCAATTATCCGCAAGGCCGCAGGCTTGGGTTCGCTTTCCATGCAGGCCGATCCAGATGAATATGACAAAGGGTTCCGGCACTGTGACCTTTTAATCATCGGCGCGGGTCCATCCGGGATCATGGCTGCATTAACTGCTGGGCGATCTGGTGCGCAAGTGATCCTCGCCGATGAAGACTTCGCCTTTGGTGGTCGCCTCAACAGCGAAACTTTTGCCATCAACGATGAAGCCGGCGATATCTGGGTACAGGCCAGCATTGCAGAATTATCTGCATTGCCAAACGTACGTCTTATGACGCGCACAACTGTCATTGGCGCTTTTGATCACGGAATTTACGGCGCGGTTGAACGGGTTTCAGACCACCTGATCCAACCCGACAGCGGTAAACCACGTCAGATACTATGGCGTATATACGCAGCAAAAACCATTCTTGCAGCTGGTGCAACTGAACGCCCAATCGCGTTTGAAAACAATGACCGTCCTGGCATCATGCTCGCCTCAGCGATCCGATCTTATGCAAACCGCTGGGCTGCAACCCCTGCGCAACGCATTGCGATTTTCACCAACAATGACGATGGACACCGTACCGCCACAGACCTTCACGCGGCTGGCGTTAAGATCGCTGCGGTTATTGATACGCGTGCGGATGCTCCCCGCAGCTTGGATTATGAAGTCCTACAAGGTGCCCAAGTAACCGATACCAAAGGGCGCTTGGGTCTGTCATTCGCCGAAGTAGAACTAGCCGACGGCTCGATGCGCACAATCGAATGTAACGCTATGGGAGTTTCTGGTGGTTGGAACCCCAATGTTCATCTGACTTGCCATCAACGCGGTCGCCCAACTTGGGATGAGGGACTGGCGGCATTTGTTCCAGGTGGAATCTTGCCCCCAGGAATGAGCGTTACAGGTGCTGCGTTGGGTCAGCTATCAACTCACGGTGCCCTAGAAACTGGGGTCAAAGCAGCAAAAGCCGCACTTGGCTTAAAGGGGCGCACGGCGAAAATGCCATCTGCCGAGGACGCACCCGTCACACAAACTCCGTTCTGGTATGTTGAAGGGTGCAGTCGCGCATGGCTCGATCAACAAAACGATGTGACGGTCAAGGACGTCAAACTGAGCCACCAAGAAGGCTTTCGATCTGTCGAACACCTTAAGCGCTACACAACTTTGGGTATGGCGACGGATCAGGGCAAAACATCCAACCTTGGTGGCCTAGCGATCATGGCGGAACTTGCGGGAAAATCCATCCCAGAAGTGGGTACAACAATTTTTCGCCCCCCATATACGCCCACAGCAATCGGTGTCATGGCGGGTCGGATCAGGGGCATGGACTTTCACCCGACACGCCTAACTCCGTCCCATTATTGGGCTAAGGAACGTGGCGCGGTGTTTGTTGAAGTCGGCAATTGGCTGCGTGCGCAGTGGTTCCCAATCGAGGGCGAAACACATTGGCGTCAATCAGTTGACCGTGAAGTCGCTGCAACACGCGCTTCAGTTGGCGTATGTGATTGTACAACTTTGGGAAAAATAGACGTGCAAGGCACTGATGCTGCTGCGTTTTTGAACAAAGTTTACTGTAACGGTTTCGCTAAGCTTGCTGTTGGCAAGGTTCGCTATGGCCTTATGCTGCGCGAGGATGGGATCGCTATGGACGACGGCACTGCGGCGCGGTTGGATGAGGATCATTTCGTGGTTACCACCACCACAGCAAATGCAGGCAAAGTGTATCAACACATGGAATTTGTACGCCAGTGTTTATACCCAGATTTGGATGTGCAGCTGATCTCGACCACCGAATCGTGGGCGCAATATGCCGTTGCGGGACCGAATTCCCGGGCATTGCTGCAAAAAATTGTGGACGCAGATTACGACATAACCAACGAAGGCTTTCCGTTTATGGCCTGTGCAAACATCACCGTTTGTGGTGGATTGCGAGCAAGACTGTTCCGTATTTCGTTCTCTGGAGAATTGGCATTCGAAGTCGCAGTCCCTGCCCGCTACGGCGACGCGCTCATGCGTAAATTGATGGTGGAAGGCGAAGAACTCAACGTCACACCTTATGGCACTGAAGCCCTTGGCGTGATGCGCATCGAGAAAGGCCACGCCGCCGGAAACGAGCTGAATGGAACCACAACGGCCTTAAACCTTGGCATGGGGAGAATGGTTTCTAAAATCAAAGACAGCATTGGATCTAAGTTGTCTGAACGTGAGGGTTTGAATGAGCCAGATGCGCTGAAAATGATTGGTATTAAACCGATAGATGGAAATGACAAAGTGACTGCAGGTGGCCATTTGATGAACAAGGATGGCCCCGTCGATGCGGCTCATGATCAGGGATATGTCACCTCAGCCGCTTTTTCACCCAGCTTGAACAGTATGATTGGCCTTGGTTTTCTCAAGAACGGTGATGAACGGTTGGGCGAAAAAATGCGCCTTGTCTCACCCGTAACTGACCTAAACGTCGATGTTGAGATTGTTTCGGCTCACTTTATCGATCCAGAAGGAGGTCGCCAACGTGCATGACCTAACCCCCATTACCGCGCTTGGCAGCGACGAAGCCCGCATTGATACCATCGGTAATCTGACTTGCCGTGAAGTGCCCGAAGTTGCGCTAGCCGCCGTTTCTGCCCGTACGGGAAAAGAAAGCCAAACACGAACCGCCATTAAAAAGCTCATCAAAGCAGATGCTCCAGATGTTAATCGCTTTGACGGGGGCACTGTTAGTGCATTTTGGTCTGGGCCAGAACAATGGATGCTTGAGGCACCGTTTGACAGCTACGAAGATTTGGCAGCACGCGCTAAAGTTATCCTAAAAGCGAACGCTACTGTGGTTGAACAAACAGATGCTTGGACGCGATTTGACATATCTGGCGACGATGTATTGGACGCGATGGAATTGCTCTGCAATGCGAACACGCGTTCAATGTCGGCAGGGGCTTGCACCCGCAGCAGCATTCATCATCTCGGTTGTTTCGTCTTATGCCGCGATGCTAATGCATTCAGTGTATACGGCCCGCGAGCATCGGCGGGATCATTGCACCATGCGATTTTGACTGCATTGCAAACAATCACCTGATAGGGAATAATTTCGGCCTCAAAAATCCATTTTTGTCATTTTTTCCATTCCCCGCGACAATTTGGACCTAAAATTGACCTTATTTTTTTGCAATTAGGGAATTGCCCACAGACCAGATGATCCTTACGCAGCATCGGAGAAATTATATTATGAGTTCACTCGATATGGCCAGTATGCTAACGCAAGATCCACACCGCACGCGCGAGAATGAGCGCGAAAAGGTACTCGAAGTTGCCATTGGCCGCGAGGTCCGAGCGTTTCGTCGCCAACAGGAAACAACAGTTGCTGATCTGTCTGCCCAAACCGGCATTTCCATCGGGATGTTATCTAAGATCGAGAACGGCAACACCTCCCCATCACTTACAACGTTGCAAACCTTAGCCAACGCCCTGAGCGTGCCTTTGACCAGCTTCTTCCGCCGTTTTGAAGAAAGCCGTCAGGCTGTCCACACAAAATCAGGCGAAGGACTTGAGACGGACCGCGAAGGCACGCGCGCAAACCATCAATACAACCTGTTGGGCCACATCGGGGCAAATGCATCAGGTGTGATTGTTGAACCCTATTTAATTACATTGTCCGACAAGTCAGATATATTTCCAACGTTCCAGCACGGTGGGATTGAAACGATTTACATGCTGGAAGGCGAAGTTGATTACCGCCATGGTGATGAGGTGTATTCGCTCGCCCCTGGTGACACGCTGTTCTTTGACGCCGATGCGCCACACGGGCCAGAAAAGTTGGTGAAGCTCCCTGCCCGCTATCTTTCAATTATCAGTTATCCGCAGACAGCTAAATCTTAGTCAGACTTCAACGGCGGTTCACTGTCGATCTCGGGCCAGATTCCGTTTGACGTAGGCAACCCGTCATCAAACTTTGACAGATAATCCAGCATCATTGGGCGATTGTCGATAAAACCTTTGTATGTTGCCAATTCCTCAGGCAAATCGCGGATCACGCGGTGCAAACGACGGCCCCACTTGGGAACAGTCATCAAATCTTGGAATGCGCAAAGATAACAACGGATTGGGAACACCAATGCGTTTGATCGTGGCAGACGGAAAAAGGTTTGCAATTCAACCCGTAGGTGCTGTTTGGCCCCGATATTTTCGGGTGTCAAAGATGTCTTTTGGATACCCCATTTGTGGTAGTTTTCTGGGCTGGTATCGAGCAATGGATTGACCGTCATAGTCCAGTTCAACCGCCGTGCAGGTGCCCCTTGTTGAATGTTGAGCAAGAATTTAAGCGCCCGTACAAAGATACCTTTTTCATGGGCCAAGGGCACAGGTGCATGCCATTCGAAAAAGTTCATGCCAATGTCAAAATCCAGAGACCAATCCGCTTGGGTCGTTATCGTACCAGCGTCCATCCATAGATTATCATCACGTTGATCTAAAACGCAAAAATCCCCTTGGGTTTGGCGCGTGATGTATTCCATTGGTCCATATGGTAACGTGGTTCCGTCCATAAACGTAAAGTGATCATCGATGCCGAGCGGTTTGTTGACCCAGTGCCATTTGTCACCGTCACGGTGCAGCTCAAACAGGTCAGGATAGTCCTCAGATTTGGACACCATGATCAGTTCCAACAGATCCCAACCCGCAAGCGTCATATGCGGCAACGACTGGCAACGCAGCGGATCATCGGCCAAAACCATCGCACGGTCCCGCATCTCGGAAACATAATGTTCGTCCACATCAAAGCGTTTCTCATAGATGCTATCTGACGGACCGCCGCGGTGCTGTTCCATGTTGACAGCATACATGTAGCTGTCTTTGTCAAACGGAAACGGAAACCGCTTTATGGCACGTTCAGAATTGTGGAACGAATAATCGTCGCGGAAGGTTTCGTCGTTAAATTGAAGTGTCATATCAACGGTCCAATACTAAAGTTTTGCCTTCAAAGCGCGACACGCATGGCATAATTTTTTCGCCTGATGAATGTTCTTCATCGTCAAGCCAGTGATCACGGTGGATGAAGTTACCGGTGTAATCGATCACTCGCGTTTCACACATGCCACAGGCACCACCACGGCATAGGTACGGCGCATCGACACCGCTACGTTCCATCGCTTCTAACAAGCTTTCTTGTTCACCCACTTGGATCACTTTGTTGGACACAGCCAGTTTTACCTCAAACGGTTTGCCCGGTTGTGGTGCTAAGAATTCCTCGTAATGGATCGCTTCGCGAGGCCAGCCTAGTTCGGCCGCTTTACCACGCACCCAATTGATCATCCCCTTGGGACCACAAACATAAACATGTGTACCCAGAGGTTGGCCGCTATACAGGTTTTCAAGATCAATCGCCTGTTCTTGATCATCATAATAGACGTTTACGTCGTTAGGATGGGTGCTGGTCAGATAATCAACATAAGAACCCAACGCAACGGAGCGACAAGCATAGTGTAATTCCCAATTGCCATGAGCGCGATCCAGCTGTTTGATCTGCGCAAGAAACGGCGTGATACCAATTCCCCCTGCAATCATCAGGTGTTTCTTCGCCCGCAGATCCAATGAGAACAGATTTACAGGATTGGATATCACCATTTCATCACCAACACGGACCGAATTGTGCAAGAACAATGAACCGCCCCGCCCCTCATCATCGCGCCGCACCGAAATCGTATAGGCCGTTTGATCGAAGGGGTCAGACATTAGAGAATAAGGGTTCAGGCGTGTTACATCACCGTCCTTCATCTCAACAACAGTGTGGGCACCGCCAGAAAAAGTCGGCAAAAGTGCCCCATCAAGTCTCTCAAAACGGAACCGTGTAACAAGCTCGTTCAAAGACGTCACTTCTGTTACGCGGACTGTGATTTTTTCTGCACCGCTCATTCGTACAATCCCTTTTGTGCTGGAACATAGCCAGGGTCTTCAGCATCAATACAAACCGCCTGATAGGCCGCGATACGGCGCGAATAGTGATCACGCACGAACAAGTTCAAATTGCAGTGGCTGCATTGAAATGGGTCTGTCGCAACATCTTCAGTAATACCTTTGCAATGCACACATTGCATACGACGTGCGGTTGATCCGCGATGCTCAGTTTGGATCGCAGTATGCGGAATTCCGGCCTTCATCGCCTCACTTTGCACTTGGCCCATCAGCCCCTCAGTCCCCGCGAGATACAGTTGCAAACCCATTGCTGCATCTTGCAAGACCCTTTGGATCCGGCTGACGGAAGCGGCATAAGATGGTCCCTGGTAAAATTGAGCAGGGTTCAAAGCGCGTAATTCATCGGCAAAATCAGTGCCTTTAGGGATGTAAATAATATGGGTCTTGGCCATAAGGTCGGGAGTGGCAATATCTAGGATTGCCTCGGCACCTTCCGCATCTGCGATCATCAGATGTTGATGACCTGCACGGGCCTCAAGAACACCATAGACTGGGCGACTTAGGATCGACGTTGGAAATTCAAATTTTGGCATAAAACCCTCAGGGAGTTACAAAAGGGGCGCACTTATTTTAGTGCGCCCCTTGTAAGGTTAACCTTTTGCGGTACGGATCGATTTGTCCAAATCGTAGAACGGCATATCCGATGCGATTGCTTTTATCTCAGTTCCATCCGCATTGCGTACGGTCAAAGCAGTGCCCGGTGTGGCGGCAGCTACTGGCATACGCGCGATACCAACGTTGTGGCCATTTACATCAGAGTACATACCGAAGGTAACATCGCCAACTTTTTTACCGTCTTGAAGCAACTGAGCTCCTTCGTCGGCTGCGACTGTGCCTTCAAGTTTAACACCATAAATCTTGAAGCGTTCTTTGCCTTTGGCAGAATAATGGTTTTCTGCACCGATAAACCCAATTTTTCCTGGTGAGACGGTGAACTCAAGGCCCAGTTCCCACAATGTATCGCCGCATGGCTCATCCTCAAACGGGTAGGTCTCAGAGTTAT
>JAGSGK010000006.1 GCA_023955215.1 Paracoccaceae bacterium | reverse complement strand
GCCTTCAAGAATCGGATGATCCAACCCAAGACGCATCAAACCTGCGGGCCTTGTTTTATGTATCAACGGCTTACCGCGCCAAAATACAACAACCGTAGAATCAGACGCCTGCTTCATAGATTGAATGATGTCAGGGTTACTACGAACTTCACCCGCGCGATCCAGCGCTGAACCACCAAAGGTGACGTGTTCTGCATTTTTCATGTTCTGGCTCCTTGGCTGCTGCACCAAAGGCTTGCCATGCAGGGTCTTCAGGTACAATCCCCTGACCGACAACGTTAGGTCACAGGCATTTTTAACGACCCTCTTGCACCAACACATAGGCAGGGCTATATCACCCTCGAGAGGTTGGCGCGGGCAAGCGCCTCGCCAACCCGGTCAGATCCGGAAGGAAGCAGCCGTAACGAGTCCCGTTTGGGTCGTTGTCAATCTCTCACCTCAAGCCTTAAGCACACAGTGCTCTAGGCGAGACCCGTCAGTTGTTTTCGTAGAATGCGACGAGAGGGCAAACATCCCCACCTCACAACCGCTCCGCTGCAAACGTATCACAACGCCCTATGTTGCCTGTATCAAAACCCACATCGAACCAGCGCGCCCGTTGAGCCGACGTGCCATGCGTAAAGGTATGCGGATTGGGCACACGCCCTGCTTGTCGCTGCAAATGGTCGTCACCGATCATCCGCGCTGCATTCAATGCTTCTTCTAGATCCCCGCGCTCAAGCAATCCTTCAACATTGCGCGCCCAAACACCCGACAAACAATCCGCCATCAACTCAAGCCGCACAGTCAGCGCATTCGCCTCTGTGGTGCTAGACGCACGACGGGCTTGATCAACCTTTGGCAAAATGCCCAACTCGTTTTGAACGTGGTGGGCCACTTCATGCGCAATTACGTAAGCCGCTGCAAAATCACCACCTGCGCCCAGTTGCTGAGACATCGTCGTGAAAAATGAGGTGTCCAGATATGCCTTTTTATCCGCAGGGCAATAGAATGGGCCCGTCGCGCCAGACGCACCCCCACAGGGGCTTTGGGTCACACCAGAATACAAGACCAATACGGGGGCATTGTAGGGAAGGTCCAATTGCTCACGAAAAATCTTGGTCCAGACCTGTTCAGTTGTGGCCAAAACGGCGGATGTGAATTGACCCGCGCGTTCGTCTTCGGCACTCACCTGCCGAGATTGCGTTTGTTGGGGTTGTTGTGCGCCATCCAAAAGCGGCGTCACATCAACACCTGTGAAATACCCAACGGCCAAAACAACCAACAGGCCAACACCACCAATGCCACCCGCAGCACGGCGTTTGCCACCACCACCGCGACGATCTTCGATGTTTCGACTTCCTTTGATACCACGCAAACGCATAGCAAACTCCTACCCCAAAATTTTCACAACCTATACCTGCACAAAAGAACCATGACAAACGCCACAAAACTGATCTTTATCTGCGGGCTGCACAGCTGACTGTGGACCTTAACAGGCTGGCGCTCTACTTTCTGACGAAGACGAATCTGATGAAAGCCTTTTGATGTCTGAAACGCCCGAAACTGCCTATCAAGTATTGGCCCGCAAATATCGGCCAGAAACCTTTGTCGACCTTGTCGGCCAAGAGGCGATGGTGCGCACACTTAAGAACGCGTTTGAGGCAGATCGCATCGCCCAAGCGTTCATGATGACTGGTATTCGTGGGACGGGTAAAACCACCACCGCACGGATTATTGCCAAAGGCATGAACTGCATTGGGCCAGACGGCGCTGGCAAACCAACTACTGAACCATGTGGTCAGTGCGAACATTGCACGGCCATCATGGAAGGTCGCCACGTTGACGTGATGGAAATGGATGCCGCATCCAACACAGGCGTCGCCAACATTCGCGAGATCATCGACTCTGTTCATTATCGCGCGGCTTCTGCCCGTTACAAAGTCTATATCATCGATGAGGTTCACATGCTGTCCACAGGCGCGTTCAACGCCCTGCTGAAGACACTCGAAGAACCACCCGCCCACGTTAAATTTATCTTCGCGACCACAGAAATTCGCAAGGTCCCTGTAACGGTCCTGTCGCGTTGCCAGCGTTTTGATCTACGCCGCATTGAACCTGAAGTGATGATTGCATTGATGCAAAAAATCGCAGGCGCTGAAAACGCCCAGATCGCGGATGACGCATTGGCCCTCATCGCCCGCGCGGCCGAAGGGTCTGCGCGCGATGCGACCTCCCTTTTGGATCAGGCCATCAGCCACGGCGCTGGTGAAACATCTGCAGACCAAGTACGCGCGATGCTTGGCCTTGCCGATCGTGGCCGCGTTCTTGACCTGATCGACATGGTGCTGCGCGGCGACGCGGCAGGTGCCCTCACAGAACTTAGCAGCCAATATGCTGATGGTGCGGATCCAATGGCTGTGATCCGCGATCTGGCTGAAATCACGCACTGGGTGTCTGTTGTTAAGATCACACCCGAAGCCGCCGAAGACCCAACCGTTTCCCCGGATGAACGCGCACGTGGTCTGGCAATGGCCGAAAACCTGCCCATGCGCGTGCTAACACGCCTATGGCAGATGCTGCTCAAAAGCTTGGACGAGGTTGCAGCCGCGCCCAACGCCATGATGGCCGCTGAAATGGCAATCATTCGCCTGACCCACGTGGCCGACCTGCCCAGCCCTGAAGAACTGGTGCGCAAACTCAACAACGCGACCCCGCCGCCCCCACCTCCAAACGGTGGTGGGGGCGGCATGGCCCCAGCGCAATCTGGTGGCGGCACGACCGCCTATGCATCGACGCCTGCGATGTCGGGAGGCAGCAGTGGCGGAGCTACGATGGCTTTGGCCGTAAATGCGGATCAATCGCTCGCACGTTATCCAACATTCGAACACGTCATCGAGTTGATCCGCAGCAGCCGAGATGTGAAATTGCTGGTCGACATAGAGACCACATTAAAGCTGGCAGCATACCAACCGGGGCGTATCGAATTTGTGCCAACTGACCGCGCACCGCGTGACATGGCGCAACGTTTGGGCGCGAAACTGCAACAACTGACTGGCAACCGCTGGGCTGTTATCGTTGTGAACGAAGGGGGTGCAGAAACCATCGCCGAGGTGCGCGACGCTGCAGACAATGCGCTGCAAGCCAAAGCTGCCAATCACCCCCTGGTTCAGGCCGTTCTAGCCCAGTTTCCAAAGGCCAAAATCAAATCGATCCGCACCCCAGAACAGATCGCTGCAGAGGCGGTTCAGGATGCATTGCCAGAAGTCGAAGATGAATGGGATCCGTTTGAGGACGATTGACCTGAGATCAAGTCAATCGTTTCTAATCAGATCAAGCCATCGTTTACCCAGCCGGCCATTCGTTTGATTTTATCCGGCCCAAAACTGTAAATCCGCCGTTTCCATCCGGGCGAACCACATAGGCGGCACCCTGCGGCTCTGGGTAAATGCCCGTCGCTGCTTCGAATGGATCATCATGACCGACAACGATGCGGGTCCCTTCGACGACACGTTCACTTAAAAATGGCGTAACGTTCCGTTTCATATCAGATATGTCGCTGTCCGCGTAATCTTCTGTCGGCGCAAAGTTCAAACTTTCGTCCATGCGATAATGTCCAAAAGCGAGATCCGCAGTTTGCCATGCGCGGCAATATTCACTCGAGACAACGTCACTGATTTCTATACCCTGCGCCTCAATCGCTTTTCCGATTTTCTTCGCCTGCGCCCATCCATCCTCGCTAAGGACACGCTGGGTCGCACAATCACCCAGTTTAGCGGCAACTTGATCGGCATAATCCGTTTCTGTCATTGCATGGCGGACATATAAAACGTGCCCACCGGACTTAAGCGCAGCGACCAAATCAGGCACAGGAAGGTCCTGTGCAGAGGCCGTCATAGGGGCTGTGAAAATTGCAAGAGCTACCCACGCGCAGCCCGTGATTTTTGGTGTTACAATTTTGGACATTTTTGATTCCCTAGTGATTTACTCAGGTATTATTATCAAGCAAAAGACTAAGGTACAAGCCGTCTTGTGACGTCTGACGATCCAACGTATCTATCAACACATAAATGCGAAAAGAGGAGACACCGATGCTTAAAGGACTTGGCGGGCTTGGCGATATGGCCGGCATGATGAAAAAAGCCAAAGAAATGCAATCACAAATGGAGCAGATCCAACAAGACCTTCACTCCGTCATGGTTGTTGGTGAATCTGGTGCAGGCTTGGTTAAAGCCACGGCAACAGCCAAAGGAAACCTGACTGGTTTGGACATTGACCCGTCCATCTTCAATCCAGACGAAAAAGAAGTGGTCGAGGACCTGATCCTCGCCGCAATCAAAGACGCCCAAGCCAAGGCAGCGGCGAAGTCTGAAGAAGAAATGTCAAAACTGACCGAAGGGTTGGGTCTGCCTGCTGGCATGAAACTGCCGTTCTAGTTAAAACACATGTCCTCAACCAAAGACATTGATGCGCTGATCGATCTGATGGCGAAAATGCCGGGCCTTGGCCCGCGTTCCGCACGGCGCGCAGTGTTGCACCTGATACGCAAGCGGGCTTTGCTGCTAACGCCCCTCGCAGACATAATGCAGGTCGTGGCTGAAACGGCGCGCGAATGTCTGAACTGCGGCAACGTGGGCACCACAGATGTGTGCGATCTATGCACCTCTAATGAACGGGCCAACGGCGAAATCTGCGTCGTCGAAAGCGTGGCTGATCTATGGGCAATGGAGCGTTCCAACGTGTTCAAAGGGCGCTACCATGTTTTGGGCGGAACCCTCTCTGCGCTGGACGCTGTAGGGCCCCAAGAGTTGCGCATCCCCCGCCTATTAGATCGGGTTGAGACAGAAGAAGTGACCGAAGTGATCTTGGCGCTGAACGCCACGATCGACGGCCAAACCACCGCCCACTACATCGCTGACCAACTTGAAGGCCGCGTGACACTCACGTCATTGGCCCAAGGCGTGCCAATCGGGGGTGAGTTGGATTATCTGGATGACGGCACGATCAGCGCAGCGCTGAAGGCGCGTAAAGCGATTTAGGCTGCACAGTTTTACCAACTAAGCCTGCAATCTAGATTACAAAGCTTTTTCATATCCTAAGCTGGACGGCGCAATAGAACTATAGCCGCACCTTTCATAAAACTGCTTTGCAGTCTTTGTGCTCTCTAGAAAGCAACGGTCACATTGGTGAGATCGTTCTGAGTGTCGCAGGTGGCCGATCGTTACCAGACGTGCAGCGAGTAAAGTGTAATTTTACGTTCTTGCTATTTTCAAGCCAACAAAACTGAAGGCTCAGTGCAGGAAATGAACGATTTATTATTTTGTATGTGCCTCGCGACAAATTGCTTTTGGTGCGCACTTGAAGGAATTGGGTAGGCTGGTTGCGGCGAAATATTCAATTCGCGCACTTCTGGAAAAAACGCCAAAATCTCTTCACGTGCTTCGCTTGGAAGATCTTTGATCGCTTCTGGACCAGGATAGAAACTCTCGCTTGGCGCGTTTTCCGCAAAAATCACCTCATGACGATCGAAGAGCAGGTGAAAATATTCGACACCGTTGAGCGGTGGTTCAACGAAAATCCCCGGCAGT
The DNA here is from genome assembly GCA_023955215.1 of Paracoccaceae bacterium. GTDB lineage: Bacteria > Pseudomonadota > Alphaproteobacteria > Rhodobacterales > Rhodobacteraceae > Ascidiaceihabitans. The sequence continues at coordinate 18,994 of JAGSGK010000006.1, read as the reverse complement.
TCGGTTAGTCGAATTGCAGCCAGTAAGACGTTATGCTTACCAAACATGCGTTGACAGATTTTCGATGATACGAGCATACGGTGTTGGCGTGAAACCAACAGATCGCGTGTCGGCAGGCCATTTCCCAGAGCTCCAGCTATTATTCGTACAGGAGCGAATTTTGGATTCCTGGCTACAGCATGTGCACTTAAGCTTCGACTCATCGACATCCGTAGCTCTTTGAACTTACCGTCTGCGGCCAGCACATTGTCCCCTTTACGTAGTTCTTCTACGGGTACCATTCCGTTCTGGGTCTCGATTAATGTTCCACGGACGAAACAAGTAATGGTGGTATACGGTGTAGGAGTTGTTGTGTGGCTTTGATAACTGCCTAAGGTCGCGCCGACGGTAAATTGTGAACCTAGCCCGGGGATGAAGTACCAATTCCCACCTGTATTAAAGAAATAAAACGTTTCGACATGCGAATTTCCGCCAACATCCGTGAACGCAACGTTGATGTCGTAGGGAGATCCTGCGGTAGCACCAAAGGCACCACCATTTATACTGGCGGTTTCATTGGTATCTGCAGCACCATCAAGATTTGCGTCGTCGTCATCTATTATTGCCGTGTACGATGTATTGTACAGAGCATTGTATCCTGTCCCGGACCACCTGAACGCTGTAAAAGTATACTGCGCCACCACCAAGATCCCTTTTCAAATTGCCTTAAATGGCTAATTCGGATCGGATTAGACCATCTGAAGTGGGACGTAGCGGGGAAATGTGTCATTAGTTTGTCAAAAATGTATCCAAAGTTATATCTTTAATCTAAAGATAGGTCACTTGCTAGATTAGTCTGAGGGCTACCGAACCGGCGCAAACAAGGCATCCTTCATCTTGCAATCGCGCACCACGTCTTGCCCACATGGCACTGGTTCTAAGTCACGGCTTAAGCAAATCCGCGCCTCTTGGATGTGGCCTTCTTTGCAGGTGATCGTGATCCCGTCTTTCTCAAGCGCAGGGTTGGCCTTAAGCCAAGCATCCTCAACCACTGAGGCGGGCAGTTTCACGTCCTTGGTCAATTTGCGAAACACCGGTGGGCGCACCACGCTGGCGTAAGCCTCACGTGACAGGTCATAATAGGCAGCAGCACTTAGCCCTGTGCAGACCCCGTGTTTTTTCCACTGGTGCCACGCCAAACCGCCCGTGCCCATGATGTCCGCCATCGCGTTGGTTTGGCTGCGTGAAGGGGCGCGTTCAGGTGTGTAGCAGTAGGACGGAAAGCCATTGTGATATTGCGGCCAAAGACCGTGCAGAATCCATCCATGATTATGACGCGGGTCGCATTGCTCTGAGTTCTTGAAATCACCCTCGATTTCGCACCAGTTTGGTGACCATGACAGGGCCATGACGTAGTAATCAAACTCACCCGCTTTGTCGTTTTCCGCCAAAGCAGGGAGAGCGGTCATTGCCCAGATCAGTAGCCAGCGCATAATGGTCTTTCCTTATTCGTGTGTCGGGACTATATACGTCTCAAGTTCCCCCACAATGGTAACCTACCTTGGTCCCCAAGGTCGCCTATTTAAGGCATCTAAGGAGACGTGGGGAAAAGAGATATGCGTAAGGAGCGTAGACAATGGCAAAACCAATTATGGCGAAAGCCACAGCCGTTTGGCTGGTGGACAACACAACAATCAGCTTCAAGCAGATTGCCGACTTTGTAGAGATGCACGAGCTTGAAGTTCAGGGCATTGCGGATGGCGATGTAGCTGCAGGCGTAAAAGGCTTTGATCCGATTGCGAACAATCAGCTGACCCAAGAGGAAATTCATGCAGCCCAAGGCGACATTATGCACCGCATCAAGCTGAAGTTTAACGCTGCAGCCGAAGGCGAAGAAAAACGCCGTGGTCCACGCTACACGCCATTGTCCAAACGTCAGGATCGCCCAGCGTCCATCTATTGGTTGGTCAAATTCCACCCAGAACTGACAGACGGTCAAGTTTCCAAATTGGTCGGTACAACAAAGCCAACGATCCAAGCGATTCGTGACCGCACGCACTGGAACATCTCAAACATCCAGCCAATCGATCCGGTTGCTTTGGGTCTGTGTAAGCAATCCGAGCTGGATGAGGCTGTTCAAAAAGCAGCTGCTAAGAAAGCTGCAAGCGGCGAAGTCATGAACGATGACGAGCGCCGCAAATTGGTATCAACAGAGCAGTCCCTTGGCGGCGAGCCTAAGATACCAACAGCAATTGAAGGTCTTGAAACATTCACATTGGGCGATGCCCCAGTGGAAGAAGACGAAGATGCGAACAAGAACTTCGGCGATGCTGACAGTTTCTTTGACCTTCCAGCAGGCGACGGCACTGAACAGCCGTAACTGCGATCTTATAGCGATTTTAAAAGGCGCGTGTCAGGCAACTGACGCGCGCTTTTTGTTTGCCCAATCGGGCGATTGTGTCAGTGCATAACAACTCAATGAGTGGCCTAGCGGGATAATTTGTGATCGCCTATGTTCTTCTCAACCAGACCCGATAGGAGACGACCCATGACATTGAACCGCCGCACCCTTCTAACCTTTGGCGCAAGCCTGCCTGTTCTTGCATTGACCGCCAACGCGGGCTTTGCGCAAGGCACACCGACTTTCTATGCCGAGGATGGCATCGCGATCGATGGAACAGACCCTGTCGCCTATTTCACCGATGGTGCACCTGTTGCAGGTGACCCTACAATCACACACGACTGGATGGGCGCGACATGGCGCTTTGCCTCCGCTGCGAACAAAGATGCGTTCGTGGCCAATCCCGAAGCATACGCCCCACAGTTTGGCGGGTATTGTTCATGGGCCGTGGCGGAAGGTTACACCGCATCCACAACGCCAGAAGCGTGGACAATCGTAGACGACAAACTTTACCTAAACTATTCACGCCGCATTCAACGCCGTTGGGAAAAAGACATCCCTGGCAACATCACCCGCGCGACAGCGAACTGGCCAAAGGTCTTGGGATAAACTGGATCAAACAAGGCGGAAACATCCGCCCCTAATCCAGAGGGTAAACTGACATATCGATTCCGGCGGCTTCCATCTCAGCGACAACTGAATTCATTCGGTTGACAGCTGTGGTGGACAAGCCCCGGCTGATGATCTCGCGGTTTGCATACAGCTCGACTGCGCTCATGCCTTCCAGCGCGGATGGATCAATGCCAACCTGTGGCTTTGGGAAATTACGCTTTTGGATGCTTGCCAATCTATCGTTTCGAGGTTCGCTATGATTGCCCGTAACCTTCTGGCGAATACGCGCCCACCAGCTTTCCCTTGATGCAATTCGTGACCGTTCGACCAAGGCTTGCAATTGCGGCTCACCTTTTGTGAAATCAGCGATTTGTTCTTCCGTTGTCTTTGAATGACCACCCATCGTACGCATAGATGTTGTCGTCATAGCCTTTGCAATTTGCGGCAAAGATGACATGCGCTTTTTGGGCTGAGGTTCCATCAGGTTGATGGCGCGCAGCTGTACGGTCGCCACGTATTCAGGCCACTCAAGCACGAGGTCACGGCTTTGGCCGGACTGTTTTATATAGTCATATGCCACTGCGCTTGAGCCAAGAACCATTGCAAGACCGACAGAAAATACAATTTTTATCATAGAATACACTCCGTTTAATGGAGCCACTCAACGAAAATAAAAGGGCGACTATAAGGCGAATATTGGGATCATTTGCGATGTTTTGCGCAAGATGGCATTGTTCGCACCGCACAATCGCTTTGCCACCCACCTCCCCATTTCAAGTGCCAAGGATGACTCCTTTTCACATGTTTGTTGATAGGTGAAGGCAAGGTTGAAACACCAAATAAAACGAAATGCCCATCCAACGAGGAATAATTTTGGACGCACCTTGGTTTGCATCCTTTGAGGCCTTCATTCTCTGATTAGCGGTGCTAATTGATGACAGCTTCCTCGTTGTCGAACAGTCATCCACCCGCAACCGTCAACACGATCTTTCCAATGTGCCCGCTGCTTTCCATACGGGTGTGTGCGCCCATCGCATCGGCCAATTCAAATGTGCTGTCTATGACTGGCGCAACTTTGCCAACCTCGATCAAAGGCCACACCTGTTCGCGCAGATCTTGCGCAATCCGCGCCTTTGCCAGATCGCTTTGTGGACGCAATGTGCTGCCTGTGATCGTCAGACGTTTCATCATCATCATTGCAAAATTCAATTCGGTCACAGCACCCTGCAAGAAAGCGATTTGCACAAGACGTCCGTCATTGGCCAGCGTCTTGATATTGCGCGCGATGTAATCACCCCCAACCATATCAAGGATCAGGTCCGCACCCCCCTCGCCTTTCATCACGGCGACGAAATCTTCATCTTTGTAGTTGATCGCCTTCTCGGCCCCCAGCGCGACACAAGCCGCGCATTTGTCATCCGACCCTGCGGTCACAAAAACCCTAGCGCCAAACGCATTGGCAAGTTGGATCGCCGTTGTGCCAATCCCGCTAGACCCACCGTGGATCAGGAACCGTTCGCCCGCTTTTAACCCACCACGAGTGAACACATTCGACCAAACGGTAAAGAAGGTTTCGGGCAAACACGCCGCCTCTTTCAGGGACAACCCCTTGGGCACAGGCAAACAATGCGCTGCTGGGGTCGCTACATATTCCGCGTAACCACCACCGGGCAACAACGCGCAAACCTGATCGCCAGCGCTAAGCCCCGCAACACCGTCACCTACCGCGACGACCGTACCCGAAGCTTCCAATCCTGGTAGATCGCTTGCCGTTGCCGGCGGAGCGTATAACCCAGCGCGCTGCAACGCGTCTGGACGGTTCACGCCCGCATATGCGACCTTTAGAACAACCTGACCATGCGCGGCTACAGGTACAGGGCGCTGCGTCAGTTGCAGCACCTCTGGTCCACCAGCTTTTGTAATTTCAACAGCGCGCATCATATCGGTCATGTTCAAAGTCCTTTTGATTTGAACCCACAATCACCGATCAAACGCCAACGCGCAATGCTAGCGACGTGGCGTCGTCCAACTGCCGGGCAAATTCACCTCTGGCATTTTTTGTGGCGCTTTGATCTGACCCAATAACCAATTTGGCCCTGCCATCAACTTGGATAATGTTGGACTGTCCTTAACTTGGGCTTTTAGCTTTTCGATCTGCATCACGTTATCGATGCGGCGATCCAAAAATTCCCATGTGGCCGCATTGTCAGGCTCATTGTCACCCAACCAATACAAAACCGTCGCGCTGTAAACCGTGCCAAGGGTTGCACGTTTTGTGTACCAATTCACATCCTCAGACGTATCGCCCAAGGCAGACCAGATCGCGTCAACTGTACCCCAAATCAGCTTGGCCCCATCCCCTGCATGGGTGGGCAATGCAAACAGCGTCGTACCACGGCGCACGGTCTCTTTGTCCTCGACCGCTTCGAGGCGAAACCGAACAGCAGCTGCAATACGGTCACGAAACCGCATCTCACTTAGGTCTGCGGCCTTAAGGCGTTCCAACATCAGCGCATCACCACGATGATGGTAAGCAACCGCCAAATCCACCGCGCCACGTGGGCAAACAGCTGCTGCCATCGTCGAATCAATGCCAGTATCGCGCACAGCCGCCTGAAACGTTGCTTCGGACCAGCCGTCAAATGGCACGTGTCCTGCCGCAGCGTCCAATAATTGGTCTTTTATCTGTAAATATGAAGCAGTCATGGCACTCTCCGCATTGCTTGCCATCACACTAGACAAAATGAAGCTTCTTTGCTATGCGACAAATTCCTGCAAATCCTTGCAACTCTTATCTAGAAAGGTGGTGAAAACCACATGCAGGTTAGTGTTCGTGACAACAATGTCGATCAGGCGCTTCGTGCCCTGAAGAAAAAGCTACAGCGTGAAGGCGTTTTTCGTGAAATGAAGCTTAAGCAACATTTCGAGAAACCGTCAGAGAAAAAAGCGCGTAATAAAGCTGAAGCGATCCGCCGTGCCCGTAAATTGGCGCGTAAGAAGCTAGAACGGGAAGGGTGAATTAATTCACCTTAACGTTTGAAACAACTAAGCCCCCGTCGAGCAATCGGCGGGGGTTTTTCCTTGCCCACTAGCCGATCATGAAAACGTCATAGCGCGTGGACTTACCCAATATCTGATGCGAACAGGCCCGCACACCATTGATCGGATCAGCCTTTGCTGGCCATTTCAAAACCACTCGTTGCTTGGCCGCATCAAGCGCTGCACGCACCAGATCCGCCGCATCATCATCTGTGCCTACAATCTCACGCACCTGGCGCAACTCACGTTTCACAAGTGCTGACTTGTTGCGAGGTGGATGCATCGGGTCAATCAATATCGCTTCACCGTCCAAGGTGGGTAGCAGGTCCTTGGCGTCACCATGCAACAGGGTCATCCGGTTGATGATCTCAGCCACGTCACCACCTTCACTTGCAGCGCGTTCAAGACCGTCTTGCAACAAAGCATACATCTTAGGAGAGCGCTCAATCATCGTGACCTTTGCACCCAGCGAGGCCAACAGAAACGAGTCACGCCCCAAACCCGCAGTGGCATCAATCACAGTAGGTGTTTTACCCGCACGCAGTCCCATAGCCTTGGCCAAATCCTGACCGCGCCCACCACCAAATCGCAGACGATGCCCGACAGCACCGCCAACAAAATCGACCCGCAGTTCAGTTTCAGGCTGTGCCATTTTTGGGCCTATTCCGTTCGTGTATCTGCATCAAAACTCGGTCACCATATCAGCGCACCAACAGGCCCAGCTGGCCCAAAAGATCACCCGCCTGATGTTTGGAAATCACCGCACCTTTGAACCTTTTGGCGTCCGTCAACGTAACACCACCCAAATCGGCACCGCGCAGATCCGCATACTCAAACCGACAATCCGAAAGGTTTGCATCACGCAGCAAGCAATCCTCAAACACAACGTCGCGAAAATCACAGGACCGCAAATCGGCCTCAGTAAAATCAATCTGCTTCAAAGTCATCTTGTGAAACGACATCTTGGGCAGCAAGGCAAAGACGAACAGAATGTCCTCTAACTCCATCCCGCTGGCCCGCGCCTCGCTAAAATCGGCACCCGTCATTTTACAATGCGCGATCTTCATCGCCGCCAATGTGGCCCCACGAAAGGATGTATTACTAAAGTCTCCGCTGGCAATTTCCGCCTCAGTCAAAACCGCGCTAACGAAACTGGCACCCGCCGCGCGGCACCCTTCAAAGACCGCACCTTCCAACATCGCACCATTGAACGAGGTACCTGCCAAATTGCATTTCTCGAACCGCCAATTTGGCATCTCTAATTGCGATAGGTTCAAACCATGCAGATCGCAGTTGCGCAAAACAGTTGGCTCATCCGCCTCAGACAGATCTCTCATGTCAGCTTCTGTCAGCAATCGATCCTCAATGAGGCTGTTGGGCGTGTTTTCCATAGAGTTTGGTCTGACATTCGCTATCCTCTTTTTCAAGGGCCACCGCGAGGCGCAGGAACGTTTGGAACCATTGATGACAAAGATCGATTTCAAAAAAACGCAGAAAGCGCTGTACCTACCGTCCGCCAAAACCATCGAACTGATCGATGTGCCACCGATGCAATACGCGATGATCGACGGCAAAGGTCCCCCCGGCAACGACACCTATATCGCAACCCTTGGGTGGCTATACCCCGTCAGCTATGGGATAAAATTTCGTTCCAAACTTGAACTGAAACAAGACTATGTTGTCCCCCCGCTGGAGGGGCTTTGGTGGGCCGAAGATTATACCGCATATACATCAGATCGGCGCGATGAATGGCTGTGGACGATGATGATCCGAGTACCCGATTGGATAGACCAGACAATCTTCGACGCCTGTGTGGCCAAGGCTACAATCAAACTAGGAAATCCACCCGCAACACTACGGCTTGAAACGCTGCACGAGGGGCAGTGCGCCCAGATCATGCACATTGGCCCTTACAAAGACGAGGGACCAACAATTGCCAAGATTCACAACCAGTTCATTCCGGATCATGGGTTGATCGAAAACGGCCTGCACCACGAAATCTATATAGGTGACCCACGCAAAACCGCGCCTGAGAAATTACGAACAGTCTTGCGCCAACCCGTCAGGGAGCGCGAAACCGCTTAAACGACGGGTAGCGCCGTCGTCTTAAACACTGTGCGCAAAGCGAAGCTGGATTGCATCTGCCCAACGCCGGGCAGTCGCGCCAGATATTGGCGGTGGATACGAGCAAAATCCTCAGTGTCTGATGCGACAACCTTCAACAAATAGTCGGCTGAGCCTGCCATAAGGTGACATTCCAAAACATCTGGCACGCGGCCTACGGCCTTTTCAAAGGCGTCTAACACCTCATCAGCCTGCCCTTGCAACGTGATTTCAACAAATACAGTTGTTGGAACGCCCATTTTACGAGGGTTTAACAACGCCACATAATCGCGGATATATCCCTCTTCTTCCAAACGCTGCACGCGACGGTGGCAGGCAGAAGGCGACAGGTTCACCACCTCAGAAAGGTCCGCATTTGAAATGCGCCCCTTGCGCTGTAAAGCTGTAAGAATGCGTTTATCTGTCGCGTCGAGCTGCATATACGAAGAATCCTTTAATCAATACCGCAATCGATAGCAGAATCTTCGAACAGATCGCAACATATCCGAAGATACTCAACGACCGCTTCCGTTTTGATCGATGTTGTCGATTACTTTACACGACGCGGATGCACCAATCCATTCATTGCTCACATAACAAAAAAGGCCCGCAGTGATTAAACTGCGGGCCCAAGGTCGACCGATTTCGGCCAGATATTATTAATTTAAGCCGTTAGGGCTTATTTCTTCAAAGCAGCCAAGATGTCAGCCAAAAGCTCTTCTTGTGTTGGACCAGCTGGTGCTGGTGCCGGAGCAGCTTCTTCTGCTTTTTTCATTTTGTTCAATGAACGAACCAACATGAATACAACAAACGCGATAACCAAGAAGTTGATGATCGCCATGATGAAGTTACCATATGTCAATTCAGCTTCGCCAACAGTTGCAGACAGACCAGCAAAATCGATGCCGCCCATGAAGATGCCGATGATTGGGTTGATCAAGTCAGCAACAAGTGAACCAACGATCGCAGTGAACGCAGCACCAATAATGATACCAACGGCCATGTCCATGACGTTGCCTTTGTTAATGAAGTCTTTGAATTCTTTTAGCATTTGAGTGTCCTCATACGATTTAATGACCGTCGCCTTTAATTGGCGTTCGTCTATGAGGGACTTGCTAACACAGCTTCGAATTAACGCGGAAGTTTTTTCGGGGGGAAAAAAGATACATTACACTCAGTGGAGATAGAGTAATCGTTACCTTTCAACCCAAATGATTGGCCCCGCGCCACTTACTTGGGCAGTGTGCCTGTCAAAACATAACGCAGGATCTGGACCACTTGCGCAGGCTCTTTGACCACAGCCAACGCCGCCGCATCCACTTCTTTCAACGCATGCTGGTGCTCGTCCTGATGCAAGATGATCAACGACTTGCCCAGCGCGGCGGCATAACCTGCATCAAAGGCTGCGTTCCACTGTTTGTACTTGTCGCCAAAACGCACAACAACAACATCGGCTTCTTCGATACCTTTGCGCGTGCGAATGGCGTTCAACTTCGCACCCTTGTTGTCATGCCAAAATTTGTCCGCCTCAGCCCCCATGATCGCAACGCCGCAATCATCGCTTGAGGCATGGTCGGTCACGGGTGCGCTAAAGGACACGGCCAACTCAGCCGCGCCGTCAATAATTTGCTCACGCCAGTCGGTGTGAATTTCGCCTGACAAATATACGTTCAACATCTGTTCAATCCTTAACGCTTAACCGCGCAATACGCCGCCTGTGGCTTTGGTGACTTTCTCAATAACCTTGGCGCTCAGCGCTTCGATATCTTTGTCTTTCAAGTTGCCGTCGCGCGGCTGCAAACGCACTGTGATCGCAAGGGACTTCTTGCCCTCACCCAGTGAGCCGCCGATGAATTCATCAAACACACGCACACCGTCAATCAATGCCTTATCAGCACCCGCCGCCGCATTGACCAATGCCAACGCATCAACGTCTGAATCCACGACAAAGGCAAAGTCACGTTCGACCGCCTGTAGATCACTAATGTCCATCGCACCGCGGCTTGCGCCCGTTTTGCGGGGCAACGGAATTTGCTCTGGATAGATGGTAAAGGCCATCGCGGGGCCCTTCACATTCATCGCCGCCAAGATACGTGGGTGCACTTCACCAAACACACCCATAACCTTTTTCGGACCAAGGCAGATCATGCCGTGGCGACCAGGGTGCCACCACTCTGGCGCACCACGATTGATTTGTACCTTCGCAGGCGCACCAATGGCTGCCAACACCGCTTCGGCGTCCGCCTTGGCATCAAACACATCAACGTCACGGGACGCACCGTGCACATCCTTTGGACCTGTGCGACCGATCAACAAACCAGAAACCTGCAAATGCTCTTCGCCCGGCTCACCGCCGTCAAAAACAGTACCCACTTCAAACAATGCCATGTCGGCAAAACCACGTGCTTGATTACGTGCCGCGGCTTGCAAAAGCGCTGGCAACAATGCGGGGCGCATGTGGCTCATATCCGCACTGATCGGGTTTTCCAGCATCGTCACATCCGTGCCACCACCAAACAACGTGGCGCTGGCCTGATCGATAAAGCTATAGCTCACACATTCGTTGTAACCCAGCGCCGCTGCAGTGCGACGCGCAGTAACGAGACGACGCTGAATTGGGGTCATCACCGGCTTTGGCACACCATCAGTCAGGCGTGGCAATGGACGACCCTGCAATTTGGTAAGGGAGGCAATACGTGCAACTTCTTCAACCAAGTCCGCTTCGCCCTGCACATCAGGACGCCAGCTAGGAACCTGCGCCATATCGCCTTCAAGCTTGAAACCAAGGGAGGTCAAGGTTTGACGCTGTGTCGATTCAGGAATTTCCATTCCGACCAACGACTGCACACGTGCCGCATCCAATTTATAGGCACGTGCCACATCTGGAATCGCACCCGCAATCACCACATCAGAGGCTTCGCCACCCGCATGTTCCATGATCATCTGCGTTGCCAACTCAACACCTTGCGGCGTGAATGCCGGGTCAATGCCACGCTCAAAGCGATAGCGTGCATCTGAATTAATTTTGAGCGCGCGACCAGTGTAGGCAGTGCGAACCGGATCAAAATATGCGGCTTCAACAAACACGTTTACCGTTTCTTCGGTACAGCCAGACGCCGCGCCACCCATGATGCCGCCGATGCTTTCAACACCGTTGTCGTCAGAAATAACGGTCATGCCTTCAACAAGCGTGTACTCTTTATCATCCAGCGCCGTGATGGTCTCGCCACCCTTTGCTTTGTGAATACGCAAGGCATTGCCAGCGATCTTATCAGCATCAAACACGTGCAAAGGACGGTTTTGATCGAAGGTGAAAAAGTTAGTCACATCGACCAAGAATGAAATCGGACGTAGACCAATGGCGCGCAAGCGATCTTGCAACCATTCTGGGCTTGGGCCGTTTTTAACGCCACGGATTACGCGACCAAAGAAGACGGGGCATTGATCCAATGTGTCGTCATCAATGCTGACACTGACAGGGCAAGAGAACGTGCCGTCATAGTGAACTTCTTGCGCAGGCTTCAACTTACCCAAACCACGGGCTGCCAAATCACGCGCGATGCCACGTACGCCCAATGCGTCAGGACGGTTCGGGGTGATTGCGATTTCGATCACTGGATCGACTTTGGCGGGGTCATTTGCTGCCAACCAATCCACAAAGGATTGACCAACTTCACCGTTGTCCAATTCGATGATGCCGTCATGTTCGTCAGACAGCTCCATCTCGGACTCAGACGCCATCATGCCAAAGCTTTCAATCCCACGGATTTTGCCAACGCCAATGGTGATATCAAGGCCCGGCACGTAAACGCCCGGTTTGGCCACAACCACTGTGATCCCCTCACGGGCATTCGGCGCACCACAGATGATCTGCTTCATGCCCTCGTCGGTGTCCACCTGACAGACGCGCAAGCGATCCGCGTCTGGGTGCTTTTCTGCACTCATGATCTTACCGATTGTAAAATCGGCCAGCTTCGCACCGCGATCCTCAACACCTTCCACTTCAAGACCAAGGTCGGTCAAAGCGTATAGGATGTCATCAATCGGAGCTTCTGTTTCCAGATGATCTTTGAGCCAGGACAACGTGAATTTCATGAGACTGCACCTTTGGATGCCCGACTGTCGGGCCGTGTTATGAATTGCCTACGGCAATGGCAAAGAATGGGCAAAAGTGCAAGTGGCAGCTGTTGGTATCGGTCAGATGCACCGACGTTATACCGACACAATACCGACGTGAAACATACGTTAGCTTTTGGCACTTCTCTCAGGGATAGGTGGGTGCCCGTCCCAGCAGTTCATCCAACTATCGCCCAATCCAACCATGCGGAATAAAATGCCCACCGGGGTGTATATCAAGGGTCACATTTTGACCGCTCCCGCAGTCTTTCCATGTGGTGCGTTGGAAGGTCAGGAAATCCACAACATTCCATGCGCCACCATCTTGGCCCACCCCGCAGTCAAACTTATCACGCCATAATTTCACGGGGTATGTCGTGTCCCCACCCGTCCCAAACGGGAAGTCCATCACGGTGTCATTGGTCCCGTGCACATGGCGCACTTCACGCGGCGCTTGGGGACATTGAACCTCTTGGCCTAAAGTCCCTGAGATCGCGAGCAAGGCCGCAACATCATTACCGTTTTCACAAACATACCGCCACGCCATTGCAGATCCAAAGGAATATCCGGAGACATAAATGCGATCCTTATCAATGGGATAATTCTTGGCAACGTCTTCTAAAACCTCGGCCCCAAAAGGAACGTCATCAGTTTCACTATCCCAGAAATCCCATGTCTTACGATTACCATTCGGCGCAACCAACAACACGCCACGACGACGTGTTGCGCCCGAAATCCGGTCATGCTGGACAGGCAAAGTACCCGTGCGCTGCCAGCCATGAAAGTGCATTAAAACAGGAAGTTGCGTCTTGCCGTCCCAATCGTCAGGGACTTTGACATGATAGCTGCGACCACTGTCGAGTTCACATGGGATATCAAGCTGACAATCAGCATTTTGCGAATTCTGTGCAAAAGCAGAGGTGGAGAAAAGAGTGAGCAATAAGGTGATGAATTTCATATTCACACGCTAGACATCAGCGCAGAAATGTCACCTCACAATAACGTGGCGACCCATATTCAAAAGAATAACGGATCGCCAATCAATTACTTACTCAAACCACCACGCAATGTTGGCATATCCAACGATGCAAAGCCGTAGTGACGCAACCAACGCAGGTCGCTGTCAAAGAATGCGCGCAAATCAGGGATGCCGTATTTCAACATCGCGATCCGGTCGATCCCCATGCCAAAGGCAAAGCCCTGCCATTCATTCGGATCAATGCCGCCAGCCTGCAACACCTTCGGGTGCACCATGCCAGAGCCTAAGATTTCGAGCCAATCATCACCCTCACCAACCTTCAACGTGCCACCTTCCCATGAGCAGCGAATATCGACTTCGGCTGATGGTTCAGTGAACGGGAAGTGTGAGGCGCGGAAGCGGATGTCGACGTTGTCGACTTCAAAGTAAGACTTCACAAACTCTTCGAGAACCCATTTCAGGTTCGCCATTGAGATGTCTTTGTCGATCGCCAAACCTTCAACCTGATGGAACATCGGTGTGTGGGTTTGGTCATAATCCGCACGGTAAACGCCGCCCGGACAGATGATGCGTGTCGGGGCACCAGTCTTTTCCATAGAACGGATTTGAACCGGAGATGTATGCGTGCGCAAAACATGCGGTGGGCGATCATCACCCTCTGCACGGTGCATATAGAACGTGTCCATCTCGGCGCGTGCAGGGTGGTGGCCCGGGATGTTCAGCGCGTCAAAGTTATACCAATCGGTATCAATGCGCGGGCCTTCAGCCACGGCAAACCCCATCTCAGCGAAGATGGCTGTCACCTCTTCTTGGACCTGAGAAATCGGGTGGATTGTACCCATCGGACGTTCGCGTGCTGGCAAAGTAACGTCCAGCCATTCGTTGCGCAGACGTTCGTCCAATGCGGCGTCCGCCAGACCCGATTTCTTTGCTGACAAGGCGCTGTTGATCTCGTCCTTAAGCGCGTTCAGGGCAGGACCTGCAGCCTGACGCTCTTCTGGGGTCATCTTGCCCAGCTCACGCATTTTCAGCGCGACTTCACCTTTTTTGCCAACGGCAGCAAGGCGGATGTCTTCCAACACAGCCTCATCAGCAGCGTTTGCGATTTGATCTAGATATTTGGCTTTAAGATCGTCCATGACGGCCTCCGAAAAATGCTTAAGCTCTGCTAGCGTTGCGAGGCGTTGATTGCAAGTCACACCCGCAACCTTGCCCCCTTACGCTGGGGCGGTTTGTCCGCTATTCCCTGAGTAACCTAAGTGAAAGCGCATGAATGACACGGGACACTTCCCAAAATCTGCCCCAGACGGATATCAACACCGATACCGCACCAACACTCCTTGAGTTGCTGGGTTGGCAGCCATTTTTTGCAGATCAATTGGATGAAGGTGAGATGGCGTTGACGCCCCCTGCCCGCGTGACCCAAGTGCACCGCAACTCGCTGCATGTGGTTGGTGAAACGGTCGACACAACTATTGTTTACCCGGACACGGAAATCACAGTCGGCGACTGGATCTTGATCAATGAGGCACAGACCAAACCAGAGCGGGTTCTAGATCGTCAAAGCCTGATCAAACGGCGCGGCGCGGGTCATGACCGCCATGTTCAAATGATTGCAGCAAACCTTGATACATCGTTCATCGTGTCCTCGTGTAATCGTGATTTCAACGTGGCGCGTATCGAACGCTATATCGCTTTGGCCTTTGAAGCGGGCGTTGATCCAGTGATCGTGCTGACAAAGGCCGATCTGTGCGATGACGTGGAACCTTTTGTAACGGCCGCGACTGCCATCTCGAACAAAGTACCCGTCGTGGTACTGAACGCGCTAAGCGATGCGCCAAAGCGCGAGTTGGCGCAGTGGTGCAAGGTGGGGCAAACCGTTGCCTTCCTTGGGTCGTCCGGCGTTGGGAAATCCACATTGGTGAATGCGCTGACAGGGTCAGACGTTGACACCCAAGGCGTACGTGAAGCGGATGCTCGGGGACGTCACACGACGACCAGCCGTCACCTTCACATAACCTACGACAGCTGCGCGGTCCTTGATACACCAGGGATGCGCGAGTTGCAGGTGACCGATGCGGCGTCAGGGATCAGCGATCTGTTTCCTGATCTGCACAACTTATCACTTGAGTGTAAATTCTCGGATTGCAGTCATCAGGTTGAACCGGGCTGCGCCATACTCGCAGCGATTAAGGCGGGCAAAATCGATACCGATCGTTTGGCGCGGTGGAACAAATTGGCGACCGAAGAACAAGCCAACTCAGAGTCCTTGGCGCGGCGCAAGTTCAAAGAAAAGAAGATGGGCAAAACCATCAAACCGCCGAAAAAGAAGAAGAAGAGATAGAAAATGCAGCGGTGCTTTAACACCGCTGCATCCTATTTTCGCCTAGCAGACTGGGTTATTCAGCTGCGTCGAGTGTGCCTGTTTTGAACAACAAGCCAGCTGTGACTGCGCCCACGATTGGCGCCACGATGAACAACCAAAGTTGCGCAATCGCTGTACCGCCGACAAACAGTGCCGGACCAACGGAACGCGCTGGGTTCACTGAAACGCCAGTGACGTTAATGCCAACCAGGTGGATCACAACCAGCGCCAGACCAATCGCCAAGCCAGCCATAGCTGCCGGTGCGCCTTTGCCTGTCGCGCCTAGGATCACAACCATGAACAAGAACGTTGCGACGATTTCAAACACGAGCGCCGCAACCATTGAGTATTCACCCAAATAACCTGCGCCCCAACCGTTTTGACCCAAACCGTTTTCCGCCAATGTGTAACCAGCTTTGCCAGTTGCGATGACCCAAAGAACAGCTGCAGCAACGATTGCGCCTGCGACTTGTGCGATAATGTATTTGATAGCTTCAGGCATGCTCATGCGACCTGCAGCAACCATACCCAGTGAAACAGCTGGGTTGATGTGGCAACCAGACACTGGGCCGATGCCATATGCCATGGCGATCAATGCCAGACCGAAGGCAAAGCTGATCCCGGTCAGTCCAATGTCAGCGCCTGCCAATACGGCTGATCCACAGCCAAGTAGAACAAGTGTAAATGTCCCGATGAATTCTGCGATTTGTTTGTTCATGTTAGTCCCTCTTTTGATTTATTTTGGCTAACTTAACCTTCACCAGCCAGAGAGCGCACGGGGAAAATCGCGGAAAAATCCACCTGAGCAAAATTCCCACTTGCGGCTGACAACGAATTTAGGTGCCGCGCGACGCTTCAATTCCACGGCGCAGCGCCATGCTAGCCTCTACTCCGGCAAGCACGGCGACAAGAATAAGCAACGGTGTTGTTCCGACTTCTACGATGAACCAACCAGCCACCAACGGGAAACCGAAGATACCGATAAAATAGGTCAGCGCAAACAACTGCAAGGTTTGTGGACCTAAATGTTCTTCAGCGTCTTTCGCCGCCATCGCCACAAGGATCGGATACGAAACCCCATAACCCAGCCCGAACAGGATTGCGACCAAGGTATACAACGTGGAATTGTCGCCCGAGAAGATAAACAAAACCACACTGCCAAACATCAAAAACTGCAATGCAGAAATCATCAGATAAGGGTTCTTTCCACCATTGAATTTCACAAGCACCAAACGAAATCCAACAACGGTGATCGTGTAAATCAAAAAGAAACTGGCGTAGTTCAAACCCCTTTCATCCGCAAACACCGTCTGGAAATTGTTAAGGCCCGCGTACACGCTTGCGCCGATGAAAACCATAACGACGGGCAAAAGCGCACGCGATCTCAACACCTCAGCAATCGATGCCAGCGTCATGCGTGAAGATGCTTCTGGCCCAGTATTAAGTGCGTGAATTTTCATCGGAGCATTCAGAGCAAAGAATATTACTGCGCTGATAAGGCATAAGCCCGAGGTGACATAAAACGGGGTCCTTACTGAAAAACCCCACGTTTCAAGGATGTAGGCAAGAACAGGTGCCAAACCAAACCCCGCCATGACAAAGATCGAAAGTAGTGCAAAAAACTGCACCCGCTCCGTTGGCTTCACCAGACGGGTCAAAACAATCGGGCTAAGCGAATAAGTCAGGCCCCAGCCAAATCCAAAAAGAACACTGGCACAGATAAGCGTCACACCAACCGTGTTAAGATATCCGAAAAGGAACAATGACACAGCAATCGCCAGACACGCCACTCCAAGGGTCCGGAGGCGACCAAAGAGGTCCGAAAGATGTCCCGAAAAATAGACTGTGATTACAGTAATGATCGTAGTCAGCAGTAGCATCGAACCAACAACTTTTTCGCTGGCCCCAAAACTTTCGAACAGGCGTGGCAACATAAACGTCAAACCGTACGCGCCAGACTGCAAAAAAACTGCGGTGAAAAACAGAATGAACGTAAGGGCGCGTGACATGTTTAACCTGACCTAGTTTCCATTTGGACCCTCAGCCTTGTTGGGCACTTTGGCAACGGCTTTTGTCTGGTGCATGAAAAGCAAAAAGCCCCACCAATAAGGCAGGGCTTTCTAAATCTCTTCGGTAACAGTGGCGCTTACGCTGCCAATGCTGCCTGTGCTTGTGCAACAATTGTGCCGAACGCTTCTGGTTCGTGTACAGCCAAGTCAGCCAAAACCTTACGGTCAACTTCGATGCCTGCAAGTGTCAGACCGTTGATGAAGCGCGAATATGTAAGCGCTGCGTCGTGGGAGCGAACTGCCGCGTTGATCCGTTGGATCCACAATGCGCGGAAGTTGCGCTTGCGGTTATGACGGTCACGGGTTGCATATTGGTTTGCTTTGTCGACCGCTTGGCGTGCGACTTTAAAAGTACTCTTACGGCGGCCATAATAACCTTTGGCAGCTTTGATTACTTTCTTGTGACGGGCGTGGGTGACTACGCCACCTTTAACTCTGGACATATCTTATTCCTTCTGG
The DNA here is from genome assembly GCA_023955215.1 of Paracoccaceae bacterium. Classification (GTDB taxonomy): domain Bacteria; phylum Pseudomonadota; class Alphaproteobacteria; order Rhodobacterales; family Rhodobacteraceae; genus Ascidiaceihabitans. The sequence goes on along the minus strand of JAGSGK010000006.1, from coordinate 872 downwards.
CTCAGCGGTCGTAGGGCATGAAGCCCTTGATGATCTTAGCGTCGGCAGCGCACAATGCAGTCGTGCCACGCGCGTTACGCAAAAACTTGTTTGTGCGTTTGATCATACCGTGTTGTTTGCCAGCTTGACCTCCGATGACCTTACCGGTCGCGGAAATCTTAAAGCGCTTCTTTGCACTTGATTTCGTCTTCATCTTTGGCATTTCCGTCTCCTTAATATTGAGTTCGGTAGTTGCGCGACTCGGCATGCCATTTAGCCGGACGCGCGGAACGAAGTTGGTCTTTAGGCGGGCTAGATGATCAGGGCAAGCGTAAATGCTGAATTTTCCCTAAAAAACAGCCAAAACCCTAGATCTAGTGGCCTCAGATACCAGAACCGAAAAACCTACGGTATAAATTTGGCGACCACGTTGAAAAACACATCAGGAATGTCCTCCAACGCATAGCCTGCTGGCTTTAATTTGATTGCATACAGAATCAAACAGCCCGCGATCAAAATAGTGACAATCGACGCCCTAGGCGTACGACGGTCACTCATTGCGGACACCATCGAAGGAATTGAAAAACCAACGACAATCAAACCCAAAACCAATGCAGTATCTGCATCCATAACACTTACTCCCTACACAAGCCGACAGCTTAGTCTGGATCAGTGTTAAAGATCAAACGCTCGTCGCATGGTGCAACACGCAAAATGTTTGTGCTGCCTGGAACGTTGAACGGTACACCCGCAGTCACAACGATTTGGTCTTTCTCAGTCGCCAAGCCTTCAGCACGTGCAGCACTTGCAGCGCTGACAACAGCACCTTTAAAGCGATCCATGTTGCCAGTCAGGACACAGTTCGTACCCCAAGTCAGGGCCAGACGACGTGC